>JAHRVS010000436.1 GCA_019090565.1 Gammaproteobacteria bacterium | reverse complement strand
TCACGCCAATCTTGCCAATAATCCCAATCTCCTACCGTTAACGCGATCAAAAACACCACGATACCACCCAATAAGATAGTAGCAATTGGCACCAGCATCATATCAAATGCACGGTAAATCCTGCGTTGCTGCTCAGGCGTTGTAAGTGCTGATACGTTGCTTGTAGCGCCGCCTTGCTGTATTTCATCTTGGCCCTGATTATCGCTATCCTTTACGGAGTCGTTATAACCCATACTAGCCTCCCCACTTTATAGTTTTTCTTAATTTAATTTAGTTATCTATTATCAATAGCAAGTAGAGCTATTAGCCTTTTATTGGGAATCAAAAGATCCTTATCTCAATAAATAACCGCTCAACCGACCTAACGAATAAAGGTAAGTAATAACGCATCTAATAAACACGTTTAACCCGACCTCTATGCTAAAGGGCGTACTCAGCCACCTTCATATCAAAAGCTCTTGACCTCGGATGAACCAATAATAACCCTTTAAGTTTCAAAAACAATTACCAGCCATTTAGCCAAATAGCGCCATGAAAAATAATCGCTCTTAAAATACCCCCCCAGTCATGCAAGGCTTGCTCCTTGAAGCTCGAACAATACCACCATTCACACAAACTAAACATACTTGAGCACCACAAAGGCGCTGTTTTTAACTCTTTTTCAGCCAAGCAATGTCAGCACACCGCCAGCAAGACCGGTTTACGCTAAAGCGCTGCCAATGCCTTGAAATAAAAACGCCTGCGGATACCAAGAGTGAGCCGGCGCCACAACTTCGACGCTCAGGAGCATAAATTGCTCAAGCTCAAGAGGGGTCTTTAGATGCACGGGGTAGGGTTTATTTGCAGTTACCAGCCCTCAACCCGCCCCCAACTAATACGCATGTTGTTTTTTGCTCCCATAACTACAGGGCAATACAACACCGAAGCACCAGCAAATATCACCCTAAAAAATATCCGCTGATCAGGGCGTCCAATATATACACTTTTAGACAATTAACCAGAATTTTAAGGTGGGCGGCACGAGACTTGTCGCTATAATTCACAGAGGGATCGCTTTTGAGCTTAATCGAAAGATCGCTAGAAACATGCACTAAACCCGCACAAACCAGGAGGCTGGAATGGCCTCATTAGACTTTAACACTGCTGGCGCCAAACGCATGAGACAAACACATTACGACACTCTTTTGCAGGCTTTATGCGACACCAGCACCTTACCGGTGTCGCATAATATTATCTTTTAGATCCGTTAGTGATGTTAATTTGTCCGTTAATCACAGCCATTCTAACTGTTTCGCCTGGGCTGAAGTCACCTTCTATCAACGCTTCCGCCAATGGATTTTCTACCCAATTCTGGATTGCTCGCTTCAGCGGCCGCGCACCGAAAGCTGGGTCGTAACCCACCTCAGCCAGTTTACTCAACGCTTCATCAGAAACATCCAGCGATAAATCGTGCTCAGCAAGCCGAGAGGAAAGAATATCCAGTTGCCTCGAGGCAATGCCCCGTATTTGCTCAAGGTCAAGAGGGTGAAATACGACGGTATCATCGACCCGGTTAATAAACTCGGGACGAAAATGCCCCCCTACAATCTCCATCACTGCGCGCTTCATTTCGCCATAACTGCTCTTGCCAGCCATGGATTCAATCACATCAGAGCCCAAATTTGACGTCATCACTATCACTGTATTTTTAAAATCAACCGTTCTGCCTTGGCCATCTGTCAAACGACCATCATCCAGCACCTGCAATAGGATGTTAAACACATCAACATTGGCCTTCTCTACCTCATCAAGCAAAATTATGGAATAAGGGCGACGGCGGACTGCCTCGGTTAGGTAGCCGCCCTCCTCATACCCCACGTAACCCGGCGGAGCACCAATCAACCTCGACACCGAATGTTTTTCCATAAATTCAGACATATCGATACGAATCAGCGCATCTTCGGTATCGAAGAGGAAGTCAGCCAGGGTTTTGCATAGCTCTGTTTTACCGACACCCGTTGGCCCAAGGAACAGAAAGGAGCCATTAGGCCGCTTAGGGTCAGATAGGCCGGCCCGGCTGCGGCGAATCGCGTTGGATACGGCGCTCACCGCCTCATCTTGGCCCTCTACACGACGGTGTAACTCGGCTTCCATGGTAAGTAGTTTTTGCTTTTCACCACCTAGCATCTTGGTGACAGGGATCCCGGTCCATTTCGACACCACCTCGGCAATTTCTTCTTCTGTCACTTTATTACGAAGCAGGTGCATTTCAACGGCTTCATTTGACGCGGCTGCCTGCAAGCTCTTTTCCAGCTCTGGAATTCGCCCATATTGCAGTTCAGACATTTTGCTTAAATCACCTTCTCGACCTGCCACCTCAAGGTCTAACCGGCACTGCTCCAGCTCCTCTTTGATATTCTGAGCCCCGTGCAGGGATGCCTTTTCTCTGCTCCATATTTCATCCAGCTTTGTATATTCGCCTTCGTACTTATGAATTTCATCGTTGATATTTTCAAGTCGCTGCAGGGATGCATCGTCTTTTTCTTTACGAAGTGCCTCTCGCTCTATTTTTAACTGAATCGTTCGCCTTTCTAGACTTTCCATTTCTTCTGGCTTGGAGTCTTTTTCTATTCGTATCAGGCTTGCGGCTTCATCAATAAGGTCTATCGCTTTATCTGGAAGCTGCCTATCGGCTATATACCGCTGAGAGAGGGTTGCAGCCGCTACGATTGCTGGATCTGTGATATCAACGGCATGATGAAGCTCATAACGCTCTTTTAAACCTCGTAATATGGCGATGGTGTCTTCAACGCTAGGCTCTTCCACCAGCACCCTTTGGAATCGGCGCTCGAGTGCGGCATCTTTTTCAATGTACTGCCTATACTCATCTAGGGTTGTAGCGCCGACGCAATGCAAATCACCTCGCGCTAACGCTGGCTTCAACATATTCCCTGCATCCATCGCACCATCGGATTTACCCGCCCCAACCATGGTATGCAGCTCATCGATAAAGAGAATCACCTTGCCTTCAAGTTTCGCTAGCTCAGAGAGCACGGCTTTTAAGCGCTCCTCAAACTCACCTCTAAATTTTGCACCAGCGATCAGCGACCCCATATCCAAAGAAAGCACCCACTTATCCTTGAGCGAATCAGGGACGTCGCCCTTAATAATTCTCTGCGCCAAACCTTCTGCTATGGCGGTTTTTCCTACTCCCGGCTCACCAATCAAAACCGGATTATTTTTGGTGCGTCGCTGTAAGACTTGGATCGTTCGACGAATTTCCGCATCTCTGCCAATCACGGGATCGAGCTTGCCTTCTTTAGCTTTTTCTGTCAGATCGACGGTGTATTTGTCTAACGCTTGTCGGTTATCTTCTGCATTTTGATCCTGCACTGTTTCGCCTCCACGAATATCTTCAATAATGACTTTTGCCCTTTTGGCAGTCACTTTGTTTTCAGACAAAATTCGCCCTAGTTCGCCTTGTTCATCCAGCGCAGCCAAGAAAACCACTTCGCTAGAAATAAACTGATCGCCCAGCTGCTGTGAGATTTTTTCTGCGAGCTGAAGCAGACGGGTACTTAGATTGGACAGGTGCACCTCGCCCTGCCCCCCTTGGACCCGAGGCATTTTCCCTAGGCAACTTTCTAGGCTTGCTTTCAGCTCCCCCGTATTCACCTGCATTTTGGTCAGGATACTTGCTACAACACCTTCACTTTTATCCAGCAAACTACTGAAAATATGAATGGGCTCAATAAAAGCGTGCTCCTTACCAACTGCCAAAGACTGCGCATCGGTAAGGGCTATTTGTACGCTGTTGGTCAAACGATCAAAGTGCATAGGGCTAGGTCTCCATGTTGCCTATTACTTTAATCAGGTCGGCAATGGGCAAACACAAGGGGCGACCATGCCGCCATTGATCCGAAACATTTTTTATCAAGGGGGTATAAAAAAATAGGTGCGTATTGGGTGATCCGAAAGCCATTGAGGCAATTAAAACCATGTTAACTCAGCACCGCTTATTTAAGCGGTTAGCTATTGCCGATCAAGCCAGATACAAGAGGCCATTCGACCGCAAGCCTTGTCTCTTCGATAGGAGTAAAATTGCTCTGATTCACGGTAGGTACAGAAATCACCGCCATAAACCTGCTTCAAGCCTTGGTTATTCAATATTTGCCTGGCTGCCTCATAGATATCCATGAAGAACTTGCCTCGTGCGTGCAAGGAAGGAGAAAATATTTTTTTATAATCAAGTTTCTGACCGTTTTGACTGAAGTATTCCAGCACGTCTTCACCAATTTGGAAATACTTGGGGCCAATTGCTGGCCCTAAAAACGCCAATATGTCTTCGCGGGGCACCGTGAATTCATCCAAGGTATTTTCCAATATACCTGCTCCCAGCCCTCGCCAACCAGCATGACAAGCCGCAACCGTCGTTGCGCCTGCATCACAAAGCAAAACTGGCAAGCAATCTGCCGTTAACACCGCGCAAATTCGCTTTTCACTACGTGTAAAAATAGCGTCGGCGTCCCCGACAAGTTCAGTATTATTGCCACCAGAAAATTCAACAACCTGGGTACTGTGAGTCTGATTGAGCCACTGAGCCCGAAGGTCATTGCCCCAGTATGACTGAAGCTTTTGTCTGTTTTGGCGGACATTCAGCTCACTGTCCCCCACATGGGTGGCCAAATTAAAGCTACTCCATGGAGGAGGGCTCACCCCACCTGCGCGAGTAGTAATGATGGCTTTGACCTGTTTCGGAACTGGCCATTGCGGATGGATCACTGCGTTATGATCAAGAATCAGCTTTGAGACTGGCATCGTATTTCAATACTTGAAGCATTTTTTGCATGTCTTCAGGCGCATCCGCATCCCATTCCATCGACTCTGCGCTAGCCGGGTGCAGCAACCCTATTTTTCCCGCATGCAATGCTTGTCGTTTGAATCGGCGCAGCGCTGACAACAACTCTTCTGACGCATTTTTTGGGTGTCGCAGACGGCCGCCATAGACGCCATCCCCCACCAAGGGGT
>JAHRVS010000435.1 GCA_019090565.1 Gammaproteobacteria bacterium | reverse complement strand
TTAGGCTAGGATATTGCAGCACCAAAAATTTCTTGGGACCACCCAATTGCTGCGAGCTGGCTGTCTTCAACGATCTTATCATCGATGTTAACTTTTTCTTTGAGTGCTAACCACGGTATTTTTTCCCATTGCCCTCGTTGGTGGATGAGGACGAGGTTTAAGATGTTTCCCGCAAGACCTTTTTTGTGTTCAATGGCTACTTTAAGAGGTTGGGCGAGGGGGAGCTTTTCTAAAACTTCTGAGATAGGTTTGTCCAAAAAAACGTCGAGCATTGAAAATAAGCCGACAGTAAAGTACATCTCAGGCTCTCTTAGCTTTCCTCTGATGGCAATCTCTTCGCACATTTTGGCCCTAAAAAGCGCTTCTAGAAATAAAATATCCCCTTTGCTTGTGAGCTTGGTGAGAGAAATAATACTTGCCCAGCGTTTTATTTGATCTAAGCCCAATAACCCTATAGCTCTGTTGACGGAGGTGACGTTTTGTTGAATCCCTATGGAGGGGGAATTTATGAGCTTCAACGTTTTGTAACTTAAGGCAGGGTCTTGAGAAACCAAGGACTCCACCTCTTCGATGGTGATATCGGGTCGTTGCAAGGCCGATATGATGTTTAAAATGGCGAGTTGGCTGCTTTGGAGGGGCTTACCTTTGACGTTTTCAGGCTTGCTTAAAAAAAAACCTTGGTAATAGTGAAAGCCCAATTCTTTGCACTTGTGGAACATGTCGTGATCTTCCACTTTTTCAGCCAAAAGCTTTAGGGGGTATTCCTTGAGGGTGTCTAGTGTTTCAATCAGGCAGTCTCCCGTGGTGCCTAGGACGTCCATTTTTACAATGTCTGCGAGCGCAAGCAGGGGCTCTGTTTTTTCGGTCAGCACGAAATCATCGAGGGCGATTGAAAAACCTTGCTGTGAAAGTCGGCGAATGTCTGCGATGAGTGCGTCATCGACTTCTATATCCTCCAGTACTTCAACCACGATCTGGTCTACTGGAAATGGTGGTGTTTCTTTTAGCCAATTGCGCGTGAAGTTTACAAATGCAGGTTTGTGTCCCAGCATTGCGTCGAAATCTATTTCAGTAAACGCATTGATTATGACCTGAGAGGTGGCAGCGTCACCATCGACATCATTACTAAATATATCTTCTACGGGGCGAAATAAAAGTTCATACCCATACAGTTTTAGTTGGTTGTCGTAGATAGGTTGTCGTGCAAACAGTGGTGCTTGATCTGACATAGACAGTTGCGACCTTCTGGTGTAAATAATGGAGGTGAAGCAGAACCTCTTGCGACTATTTATAATTCTAGACCAGAACTGGGGGATGTTGCCGGCTGTTATTTTAGGGAAGAGGGGTATGGTGAAGTCTGGGCATGATGCTGCCCAGACCGAGGTGAGCATTACTCTGGCTTGAAGGTCGCCTTTGCTTTAGAAAGAACGATATTGCCTTTTTGTGTTTCGGCTTGAATAATGGCTTCGCCTTCTCCGACAATCCATATTTTGGTGATAATCTGATCACCTGGCCATACTTGGTCAGCAAATCGAGCTTCGAAGGAACCAAAGCGCTCGGGTTCGTTGCCGCATAACGCCTGAAGGATATGACGGCCCACAAAGCCGTATGAACATAAGCCGTGCAAGAAAGGCCCTTTAAAACCGGCCATTTGTGCGAATGCAGGGTCAATGTGAATAGGGTTGCGGTCACCGCTTAAGCGGTATAAAGCGCCCTGTTGAGGCAGCGTGCTCTCTTCCACAACATGGTCTGGCTCACGATCGGGAATCACGTTTATGCCTTCGCTTGATGGGCCGCGTTCGCCGCCAAACCCACCTTGGCCGCGTAGAAACACGGTGGCTTTCGTTGTGCAAATGGGGCCATTCTTGTCTTGTACAACGCCTTCGACGCCTACGACAGCTGCTTTTCCTTTGTCCCAGATTTCTGAGATGCGACCAATACACTCTACGTTTGCAACAGAGGGAAGTGGGCGATGTTGAATGATGGATTGCTCGCCGTGTAGCAGGGTAGCCAAGTCCATCTCAATTTTACCCATCATGCCTCCCATAGACATCATGCCGGCAATAACGCCGAAGGTAGGTAAGACTTTTGGGCCTTTTCCTTCATAGAGAAAATCAAGTTCTGTTTCGGGCTTACTGCCAACACCTAATGCGTAAAGCATGGTGTCTTTTGAGTCCCATGAGTAGGGGATTGGATCAAAGGTCATACCTACGAGATCTGGGGATATTTTTTCAGCCATGGTGGTTTGCTCCTTGGTTGTCCTGTTTATATTTTAATAATTATGGATGCGCCGATAGATTGCATTTAGGGCCTAAACGAAAGGGTTTAGGTGGCTTTATTTACAGCGCAATCTATGGTCGATTATGGCAACCTGTTTTTGTAGGGTCAACGGCTAATTGGGGCTATAAAAGGGCATGTGGCCAGTGCTTTTTGCCGGATTTGTATCAACAGCCAAATGTCTGTGTGTGTTTCATTCATTTGGCGTCCATTTACAGTGGCTTGCTATCTTGTGTGACGCTGGTTGGGTTTTATTGCTGGCTGTGTCGTGTGTTGGGAGGCTTCTCACTTTATTTACAAGAGGAAAAGTTCTTTTAGGGTCTGTGCTTATTTTAAAAACCTGATATTTGGTCTACCTTTATGGTTAGAATTTCTAACAGGCGGTTGATCTTCTACTGGCTAGGCCACCTATAACGTTAAAATTAAGCGAAAAATGCGCGTTTATACGTGCAAGCTTTGCTTTTTTGCTTTATTTAGTCTTATACCTGTCTCGAAGCAGTGAATTTTATCGTTATATTTCAATAAGTTTTATATGTATGTATTCTATATAGCTAAAAGTAAGTAAATCTATTCGGAGAGGAAATATGAAGCTTCAACAACTTCGTTATATATGGGAAGTTTCTAGGCATGAGCTGAATGTTTCTGTAACGGCTCAAAG
>JAHRVS010000434.1 GCA_019090565.1 Gammaproteobacteria bacterium | reverse complement strand
GGGAGGTGTGTACGCTTGCGACGGCATTGATGAAGTCATTTTGATCTTGTGGGCCAATGGGTGCGCTGCGATAAAAACTTGAGCAGCTCTGCATCGATATTTCTGGTATTCGTGTGAGTCGCTCGAGTGCGGATTCAAGCTGTTGCTGGGGCTTGAGAAGGTTGGCGCCGAGGCCGATAAAGGCTTCGGCGCTTTCGGTGTGATGGGAGGTGCCTTGATTTGGGGTTATCACGCTCGGCTAATCTTGTGGTTTGGTTGGCTTTTTTCTGGGCCGCCGTCGTTTTTTAGCTCCTGGCTGGTTTGGAGACAGCTCTGATACCAGTTTTTTGCGCGCCTCTTCATCAGCCGTTTGGTATTGTGTCCACCACTCCCCAAGGCCGGGTTGAATCTCTCCTGATTGCTCTCGAAGCAGTAAAAAATCGTAGGCAGCGCGAAAGCGGGGGTGGCTGATAAGCCGCTCTGCGCGGGTACCGTGACGCCGGCCAAGCTTAAATTGCAGTTCCCACATTTCACGCATGGCTGTGGTAAAGCGCCGGGGGATAGAAATAATGCGTGTCTGTTGTTCAAGAACAGCTTGTGCTGCTTTATGGAGCGCCGGCACCTGTGGCAAGCCTTCGTTTTGAAAGGCTTTCATTTTGTCATTAACAGGGTGCCAGAGCAGTACGGCGAATAGGAATGAGGGGGCGATATGTTTGCCCTCCTGGATACGTTCGTCCGTATTACACATGGCTTGGCGAATTAAGTGTTCAGAGTAGATACTTGAACCCTTGCTGGCTTGCGCAGCAATGAGTGGGAATAAATGAGCGCTTAGGCCGTAGCTTTGAAGCAATTTCCAGCAAGCTTCCGAATGACCGCTGGTAAAAATCTTCTGACTTTCGTCAAATAAGCGCGCGCTGGGAATATGGTCGAGCAAGTCGCCCAGTTTATAGATGGGTGCCGCGGTTTCGGGGGCAATCTCAAAACGGAGTTTGGCAGCAAACCGTAGGGCTCGTAGCATGCGCACTGGGTCTTCTCGGTATCGAGATTCGGGGTCGCCAATGAGTTGGATTTGACGGGCCTTTAAATCGTTGAGTCCATTGGCAAAATCGCGCACTGAGAAATCTTCAATGGAGTAATAGAGGGCATTGATGGTGAAGTCGCGTCGTAGCGCATCTTCATTGAGGTTGCCGTATACATTGTCTTTGAGAAGCTGCCCAGTTTCTGATTGTTGATGCTGAGTGTGAGTGGCATCTTGAGGAGCAGCCCGAAAAGTGGCCACTTCAATCATTTCTCGCCCATATAGCACATGGACAAGACGAAAGCGGCGTCCAATGAGGCGGGAGTTTCGAAATAACTCTTTGACCTCTTCTGGATGGGCATTGGTTGCGATATCAAAATCTTTAGGGTGGCCGCCTAGCAGCAGGTCTCTGACTCCCCCGCCTACCAGGTAGGCTTCAAATCCAGCATTTTTTAGGCGATAAAGCACTTTAAGGGCATTATCGCTGATATCTTTGCGTGAAATGCAATGTTGGTCGCGAGCGACAACTTGGGGGCCACTGGGCATGTTTTTTTTATGGCCCTCTTTTTTGGGTGATGAAAAGCGTGAAATAAATTTTCTTAGCACGATAGGGGTTTCAATGTGGAATGAGTGAGAGCGGACAACTTGTTTAGAGGTGCCTTAAAGTCTGGGAGTTTACACTAAGTATTAGAGAGAAAAACGAGAGAAAAGTCAAAGTGTGCCCTGCTTAAGGCTCTGGATGCGGGGTTTTGGTTTCAAAGCTTTGATTTCAGAGGTAAGGGTTCGGTATATGGGGCTGGATCAGAGGGTGGATAAAATAAAGGCGCCACCCCCATCACTTTGTTTTTTTTATTTTTGTGAGAGGTGGTAGCGCCTTTGATGTTCTATGGGGGAGTGTTATTTTTCTTATGCCCCGATATCTTTAAGAAGGTAAGAGTATATGGTTGATATACGCTTACCCACTATAATTATTGTTATCCCGTTTTTATTGTTATTCTATTTTTTTATTATTATGTGTTACGCATTAGATATAGCATCATGCGTGCCAAGACCTATAAGTATAATTAATACCTGTTTGGTTTCAATGGCTTATGCTATAACCAGCAGGCGCCGCATCACAATGTTACGCTAGGGAGTGTTACCGCTAAACGGCGCTCAATGCGTTACCTTTGGGAACATTGGTAGCAGGTAGCAGGTAGGGGGTAACAGGAGGTGGTGCAGCGTTGCATTTTTCGTGAACGGCTTCTCGCTTTTTAGCGCCATACCTGTTGTTAGGTTTCTTTTTGTCTGCAAAAAACGGTTTACAAGGATTGGTATCTTTACTTCTGACCGGCTTTTTTCCGAGGAATGCCAAAACGTTTTCGTCGTTCCCAAAGGTTTTTGCGGCTAATACCCAGTTTTTGAGCGAGTTCGGTTTCGGTCATGTTGTCCTGGTTTTCGAGCACGAAGCGTTGAAAGTAGTCTTCAAGAGACTCTTCGGCGTCATTGCCTTCCTCAAAGCCACTAGTGACAGGGGCTGGCGTGTTTTGAGGTGCAAAAGCAGGTGGCCTTTCTTGTGCTTCAAGTCCGAGTTCTTCTTTGGTAATGGTGCTGGCGTCACTGAGGATCACCGCGCGCTCAATGGCGTTTTCTAGCTCTCGAACATTACCGGGCCAATGGTAGTCGCGAATCATTTGTGCGCAACTGGGGGAGAAGTACTTTTCTTCCGCCCCCATTTTGCTACAAAACCGCGCAAGGAATAATTGGGCCAACTCGATAATATCGTCACCGCGGTCGCGAAGCGGTGGCAATTTTAGTGATACCACATTGAGCCGGTAATAAAGATCTTGGCGAAACTCTCCAATTTCAGACAGCGCTTTGAGGTCTCTATGGGTGGCTGCGATGACTCGGACATCGACTTTTTTGACCTCTACAGCGCCCACGCGGCGGATTTCTTTTTCTTGCAATAGGCGTAATAGACGGGCCTGCGCTTCGAGGGGCAGCTCGCCAATTTCATCTAGAAATAATGAGCCGCCGTTTGATGCTTCGACTAAGCCTTCTCTGCGGGCAGTTGCGCCGGTAAATGCTCCTTTTTCATGGCCGAAAAGCTCAGACTCAATCAAGGTCTCAGGAATGGCTGCGCAATTAACGGAAATGAGCGGGCCGCTACTGCGCCCGCTATGCTGGTGAATATCTTGTGCGACAAGCTCTTTTCCGGTTCCTGATTCGCCTAATATGAGTACGGTAGTATCAGTAGGGGCCACCTTTTTAATTTGGCTGGCAAGCCGCTGCATGGCTTTGCAGTTGCCAATAATCGTGGAGGCTTTGCTGCTTTCATTCTCTGATGGTGTTTCAGGTAGAGAGGCTTGTTTTGAGCTTGGGCTTGTACCTTTTTTACTGATCTCTGAAATAATGCGGGCCACAGCGGCGAGCATTTCTGCATGGTCAAACGGTTTGGCAATATAGTCAACGGCTCCTTGGCGAATTGCCGCTACCGCTGATTGAAGGCTGGAGTAGCTGGTCATGATCAAAACGGGGGTTTTTCCCGCCAATGGAATGAGATCGGTACCTTGTCGGCCAGGCAGGCGTAAGTCGCTGATAACGAGATCAAACATAGAGAAGTCGTTGGTCTCTGCCTCATCGACACTTCCAGCAGTGGTGACCTTGTAATCATTGCGTGACAGCAGGCGTTCGAGCGCTTTGCGAATCACCTTTTCATCTTCGACGATCAATACCTGGTGCATAGAGTTCACTTGGT
>JAHRVS010000433.1 GCA_019090565.1 Gammaproteobacteria bacterium | reverse complement strand
GCCAAATGGTTGACCACATCCTAGCTTTAGAAGAGGGCCAAGCAATTATGCTTCTCGCTCCTATTGTAAAAGACCGAAAAGGCGAACACCTTCACGTTTTCGACGAACTACGCAGCGAAGGTTACATCCGTGCTCGTATAGACGGCATCATTACCGACCTTGAACACCCACCAAAGCTCGACAAAAACAAAAAACACTCTATCGAAGCCGTCATCGACCGCTTAAAAGTGCGTGCTGACATTCAAACTCGGCTCGCCGAGTCTCTTGAAACCGCTATCACTCTGGCAGACGGCACCGTCATCCTGTCCGCAATGGACGATGCCTTTGAAGACAAGATTTACTCTTCGCGTTATGCCTGCCCAGTATGCGGCTACTGCCTGCCAGAGTTAGAGCCGAGACTATTTTCCTTCAACAACCCAGCAGGAGCTTGCAGTGATTGTGATGGCCTGGGAGTGCGCCGTTTCTTTGACCCAGCTAAGCTCATCACCTCCGAAGACCTAAGCCTTGCAGAAGGAGCAATTCGCGGCTGGGATCGTCGAAATAATTATTACTTTGCCATGTTGCGCAGCCTTTCAAATCACTACACCTTTGAACTGGACGCCCCTTATAAACACCTACCGGAAAAAATCAAAAACGTCCTCCTCCAAGGTAGCGGCCGAACGAAAGTAGACTTCCAATACGAAGGGGCTGACGGCCATCGCATCATTCGATCTCATTCTTTTGAAGGAATCATACCCAACCTAGAGAGGCGCCATAAGGAGACAGAGTCCGATGCGGTCAGAGAAGAACTCAGCAAGTATTTAAACATCTCTGTTTGCCCAACTTGCAGCGGTTCTCGCTTAAACCATGCGGCTCGCCACGTTTTCATTCAAGGCCAGTCTCTTCCCGAGGTTACAGCCCTCTCTATTGGCCACGCCCACCAGCACTTCAGCGAGCTGAAACTAAGCGGTCAAAAGGGCGTCATCGCCGAAAAAATCCTTCGGGAAATTCGTGACCGCTTAAATTTTTTAGTAAACGTTGGGCTGGACTACCTCACGTTAAGCCGAAATGCCGACTCCTTATCAGGTGGCGAGGCCCAACGCATTCGCCTTGCCAGCCAAATTGGCGCGGGCTTGGTAGGCGTCATGTACATCCTTGATGAGCCATCAATTGGCCTTCATCAACGGGACAACATGCGCTTGCTCAGCACCCTCACCCACCTAAGAGATCTCGGAAACACAGTTATCGTGGTAGAGCACGACGAAGACGCCATTAGGCTTGCCGATCACGTTATTGACATCGGTCCTGGCGCGGGCATCCACGGGGGAGAAATCATCGCATCAGGCACTTGCGACGACCTTGCCAACCACCCCGACTCAATTACAGGGGCCTACTTGAGCGGCAAACGTTCGATCCACATACCTGAAACACTGGTACAGCCTGACTGGGATAAATCACTCACTATCACCGGCGCTAAAGGCAATAACCTCAAAGACATTGACTTGCGCATACCTTTGGGTCTCTTTACCTGCGTGACAGGGGTCTCCGGTTCCGGCAAATCGACCCTTATCAACCAAACTCTGTACCCTATTGCTGCCACAGCCCTCAACGGAGCGACCACACTCGATATTGCCCCCTACAATGAAGTCAAAGGCCTCGATCTCCTTGATAAAGTGGTCAATATTGACCAAAGCCCAATCGGCCGCACGCCTCGATCAAACCCTGCTACATATACAGGGCTCTTCACCCCCATTCGAGAACTATTTGCCGCAACCCAAGAGGCACGCTCTCGCGGTTACAAACCGGGCCGTTTTAGTTTCAATGTAAAGGGGGGCAGATGCGAGGCATGCCAGGGTGATGGCATGAAAAAAGTTGAGATGCACTTCCTCCCAGATGTGTATGTTAACTGCGACGTTTGTAACGGAAAGCGCTACAACCGAGAATCGCTGGAAGTCCGCTACAAAGGCAAAAACATCCACGAAGTTCTAGATCTCACCGTAGAAGAGGCAAGGGAATACTTTGACGCAGTTCCTGCTCTCGCACGTAAGCTCCAGGCACTTATTGATGTTGGCTTGTCTTATATACATCTTGGCCAAGCAGCCACCACCCTCTCTGGCGGTGAAGCCCAGCGCGTAAAACTAGCCCGCGAGCTTTCCAAAAGAGACACAGGGAAAACTCTTTACATCCTAGACGAACCCACCACAGGGCTTCACTTCTATGATATCGAGCAACTTCTGCAGGTTTTGCATCGATTGAGAGACCACGGTAATACGGTCGTCGTCATAGAGCACAACCTAGACGTAGTAAAAACCGGAGATTGGGTCATCGACCTTGGACCGGAAGGGGGACAAGGGGGCGGTATGATCGTGGGAACGGGGACACCTGAAACACTAACTCAGTGTGAAGCCTCTCATACCGGTCACTTTCTTAAACCTTTTTACCAAAAAGCCTAACCCCTCTAAAGGGAGTTAGGCTCATAGATGAATTAATCAAAACCCATGCGTGATCTGCGCTATTCAGAATAAACTAACTCTGCAGCGGCCACGCCTGCGCCAGCACTGTGGCTGAACCCTTGCTGCTGTAGCGCAGAATCTAGGGCTTCCAAACATAACACCACATTTCCTTTGCATGCACTTTGCCCCATGAGGCCAATCCGCCATACTTTTCCAGCCGAAGCCCCAAGGCCAGCGCCAATTTCAAGGCTAAACCTGCTCAATACGAAAGCCCGGACGGCAGCCTCATCAATACCATCGGGCACTCGAATGGAATTCAGCTGAGGGGTTCTGCAAGACGCATCAACAGTAAAGGACAAGCCTAGCGCGCCTAAACCCGCCTTCAGTGCTTCATGGTGGAACGCATGCCGCTCCCATGCATCCTGTAAGCCCTCCTCCTCAAGCATCAACAGCGACTCATGCAGCCCGTATAGCGCATTTATGGGAGCAGTGTGATGATAAGCTCGCTTAGCATTTCCGCCCCAATACCCCATCACTAAATTTAGATCCAAGAACCAGCTCTGCACAGGCACTTTTCGTTGCTGTATCTTTTTTACTGCCCGCTCATTAAAGCTAACCGGTGAAATACCGGGAGCCGCTGACAAACACTTTTGCGTTCCGCTATAAATCGCATCAATGCCCCAAGCATCGACATCCAGCTCAACCCCGCCAAAAGAAGTCACCGCATCAACAATGGTCAAACAGTCGTACTTAGCCGCTAGTTCACACAGCGCCTGTGCGTCTGAAAGCACACCCGTTGAGGTCTCAGCATGCACGAATGCCAATACGACGGCATCTGGATTGTCTGAAAGTGCCGCCTCTACCTTAGCTAAAGAAACAGGAGCTCCCCACTCGTCATCCACGATTACAGGGATAGCACCAAGCCTTACGGCATTTTCCACCATGCGCTTACCAAAGACACCGTTGACGCAAATAATGACCTTGTCACCAGGCTCAAGTAAGTTTACAAAACAGGTTTCCATTCCCGCTGATCCGGGCGCTGAAACAGGGAGCGTTAATTCATTTTTCGTTTGAAAGCCGAACTGTAAAAGCGCCTTAATTCGATCCATCAGCTCAATAAACTGCGGATCTAAGTGCCCAATGGTTGGGCGCGCCATTGCATGTAACACCCGCACCGGTACGTCGGAGGGCCCAGGGCCCATTAACACACGATGAGCGGGAATAAACTGCTTATTACGCATAACAAATCCTACATGACAGAATCAAAAAGCTAGGTCCGTAAACCATAGCCGAAAAAAAACCGGGCAATGCCCGGTTTCGATATTCAAGTAACGCTTAGTCTTCGTCAGACTGATTCACAACCGGTCGATCGACGAGCTCAACAATCGCCATCGGCGCTGCATCACCAGGGCGAAACCCACACTTCAGCACACGAAGGTAACCGCCAGGCCGCTCTTTATAACGCGGGCCCAACTCATTAAACAGCTTCCCAACCGCCATGTCACTGCGAGTTCTAGAAAACGCCAAGCGTCTGTTCGCAACGGAGTCAGCCTTAGACAGAGTAATTAGCGGCTCTGCTATTTTACGCAACTCTTTAGCTTTCGGTAAAGTAGTACGAATCACCTCATGCTCAAAAAGTGAGACGGCCATATTACGGAACATTGCTGCCCGATGACTACTATTTCTATTAAATTTACGACCGCTTTTACGATGACGCATTTCTACTTCCCTTAAAATCTTTTTTGATTACAAACAACTACCGGCGATAACGAGTTGCGCGACGCTTACTATCGATGCGCGCATCATCCGCTAAATGAGCTGGAGGCCAACTTTCCAAACGCATTCCTAGTGAAAGGCCTTTGGATGCCAGTACATCTTTAATTTCGGTTAGCGATTTCTTACCCAAGTTCGGTGTTTTTAAAAGCTCAACTTCGGTACTCTGAATCAGATCACCGATGTAGTAAATATTTTCCGCCTTCAGGCAGTTCGCCGAGCGAACCGTCAGCTCCAAGTCGTCAACAGGCCGAAGTAGTAGAGGATCGATCTCTTCAACTTCTTCCTCAGGCTCTGGCGCAGCATCTGCTTCCAAGTTAACAAAAACAGCCAACTGTTGCTGAAGAATAGTGGCCGCCCGCCGGACTGCCTCTTCAGGATCAATCGTACCGTTGGTTTCCAAATCGACTATAAGCCGGTCTAGGTCGGTTCTATTTTCAACGCGGGCATTCTCTACTGTGTAAGCAACCCTTTTTACTGGGCTGTACGACGCGTCAAGACGAAGCACTCCGATTCGTCGGGTCTCATCATCTTCTTCTCGCCCTTCAGCGGGATCGTAGCCACGGCCCTGCTGAACGGTCATTTTCAAATTAAGCTTACCTTCCTCGCCCAAATTTGCGATAACGTGCTCTGGGTTAATAACTGCCATTTCTCCGGCGAGCTGAATATCACCCGCTCGAACAATACAGGGGCCAGATTTATTTAACTCAACAACGGAACGCTCAGATCCGGGCATCGTAATAGCGAGCTCTTTCATATTGAGCAACATATCCATAACATCTTCGTGCACGCCTGGTAATGAGCTATATTCGTGCTCCACTCCATCAATTTCGACTTCCGTTACAGCCGCACCAGTCATACTTGATAGGAGAATTCTCCTAAGTGCGTTGCCAAGCGTATGCCCAAAGCCTCTCTCAAGAGGCTCCAGGACAACCTTAGCTTTAGTCTTGCTAACCTGTTGAACCGAAATGTTTTTCGGGGACAATAACTCACTTGCAGATTGCTGCATGAACGCTCCTGAATGAAACCTTT
>JAHRVS010000432.1 GCA_019090565.1 Gammaproteobacteria bacterium | reverse complement strand
TGGTTAACCGCAGAGGTCAGTTCGTTGGCTTGTTACCCTTAACCAAACTGCTCGTCAACAAACCCAGCATGACCGTTCGTGAAGCGATGATAACCAGCGTAGAAGCGATCAATGCAAAGATGCACCGTAGAGACGTCGCCAATCTATTTGAACACCAGGACTTAATCTCTGCACCAGTTATTGATGAAAACAAAATATTACTGGGACGAATCACCATTGATGATGTACTCGATGTCATTCGAGAAGATGCGGACCATTCCTTGATGAGCATGGCTGGCTTAGATGAAGAAGCAGACATTTTTGCACCCATACTGATAGCCAGCAGACGCCGATCTATTTGGCTTGGTGTCAACACCCTCACCGCATTCATTGCTGCCAGCGTGATGGGGCTATTCGTCGACACGTTGGACAAAGTAGTTGCTTTGGCCATATTGAGCCCTGTCGTAGCAAGCATGGGTGGCATTGCCGGCAGCCAGACCCTGACTTTGGTTATTCGCGGCATGGCCCTCGGCCACGTTGGTTTTGCTAACGCCCGGCTTTTATTGCGCCGCGAAGTCGCTGTTGGTATCGTAAACGGCATGATATGGGCGATTATCATTGGCTCTATTGCATCACTATGGTGGGGAGATATATCCATAGGTTTGATCATCGCGGCAGCAACGCTCATCAACCTGATTGCTGCCGCTATCGCGGGTGCTTCCCTGCCACTTATACTAAAACGGATAAACATTGATCCAGCCCTCTCTGCTGGTGTCATACTGACCACCGTTACTGACGTCGTTGGTTTTGCGTCCTTTCTAGGTTTGGCCAGTATCGTTTATAATTAAAGACTCAGCACCCTTGCTCTCTCATTTGCTCTATGGACTACAATCATGCCCAAGCCCCCTACTAAGCACTCTAACGCTCATATTGACGACGAAGATTACATTACGAAAAGCCAAGTCAAGCGTGATGCCGAGGCATTAAAAACGCTAGGCAAGGAAATCTACGACCTCCCGCTTAAAAAGAGAAACAAACTGCCGTTAAACAATGCACTGCTCGCAGCATTCGAAGAAGCGGACAGGATCAAAAACCTCAACGCACTTCGTCGGCACTTTCAATATATAGGAAAAATCCTTCGAGATACCGACGTAGATGCTATTAAGTCGGCAATAGACACCTTGGAAACTTCACCCGTCACCCACCAGCGGAACGATGCTCGCTTAGAACAAATAATTGAAAAGCTACTCGCGCCCGGTTCGAAAAATAGCGAAGACTTGATACAGAAAAATTCCCAATTAGACCGGCAGCAACTCAATCAGCTGGTGCGTAACGCACTAAAAAACCACATAGAAACGAACGAAGATAACCAAGCTGAAGTACTTAAAGCAGCTCCTGCTTCGCCGGCTAGAAAAAAATTAAAGCGTTACCTTAAAGACCACCTAGACATCTTATAGGTCGATTCTTTTTTAATACCAGAAGCCCATCACTGGAAAAATAGCCATATAGCGTTATGCTATGGTTAAGCATCACAAATATCCCTTATAAAACGGTAACGCTAAAAATTGTGATCCCCATGCCAGCACAAGGAAGCCCCGTAAGTCGAGCCATAGAGCAAGGGTGTACACGAGGATTCATGTACGAAACTATCGCGTTAAAAATGCGCCTTTAGAGCGCCCCTAAACTCATTGTATAGATACATGTATACCCTCTTGGAAAATACGACCCCGAAAACTTTTATGCGCTTCACTGCGCTGCACCACAATATCTAATGGATTTCAGTCTACCTATCGTTAGTCATTCTATTGGAGCCATTGGTTTTCTTTACCTGGGTTTCTCTGCAATCGCTGGTTGGGGCCGTCGCGATTCTGGGCGCGCTTTGATAATTGCCGCTTTCATCACCGCCGCATGGAGTGCCTCTATAGCGGCTCAGAGTCTATGGGGAATCCCCTCTTTTACCGTTCGTTTTACTCTGGAAGGTCTAAGGAACCTTTCCTGGGCTTTTTTGTTACTCAGAATTCTTGGCTTAAAAATGGATTCTGTGCGCACCTCCGAAGGACGAGTCCTTTTCTTTCTCGCTCTAATAGCCTGCTTAGTAACCTTGCTACCCTTGTTTTTCCGCTTTCTCAGCGATATACCAGAAATGATTTTGACTAAATTACTCTTCGGAAGTAAAGCCCAGCTTGTGTGGCAAATCGCCTACACAATTCTTGGCTTGATCTTAATCGAACAAATTCTCCGCAATACACGGGTCGAGAGCCGCTGGCAAATTAAGTTTCTTTGTCTCGCGCTAGGACTCATCATTGGGTACGACTTTTTTTTGTATTCCCATGCCCTGCTCTACAGTGACATCAACGCCTCTTTGTGGGGTTCAAGAGGGTTTGTTAACTTTCTGGCAATTCCTCTTATACGGATCTCTAGCAATCGAAACCGTACAGGCCCCATGAACCTAAATCTCTCTAGAGATTTCACCTTTCATTCAACCATTTTTCTCGGGGCCGGTTTCTACCTTATTCTGATGGCAGCGGCCGCCTACTATATAAAATCATTTAATAGCGACTGGGGTGGGGCACTACAGATTGTATTTCTAACCTTGGGTGGATTATTGCTATTTATCTTGGTTTTTTCTGGGTCACTACGTGCGAGGTTGAGAGTTTTCTTAAGCCAACACCTATTTAGCTACAAATACGATTACCGCAAGGAATGGTTGAGAATCACCGATATTTTAAGCGAAACGAACGAAGAGCGCCCTCTGCCAGAACGCGCGGTCTATGCAATGGCAAGAATAGTGGGCAGCCAAGGCGGGGCCCTATGGCTCGCTGATCAGGAACAAAATTTTTATTTCCAGTTAGCCATTAGCATGCCTCGCCCCCCCGAAACTCAATTACCCCGATCCGAACCGATGTTGAAATTTCTCAGTAAAAATAAATGGGTCATTGATCTAAACGAGCTTAAAGAGGACCCAGATCTTTACGGGCATTTACCGGTACCGGATTGGCTAAACCAACAACGAGAAGCATGGCTAATCACGCCTTTAATGCTTCATGACACCTTATACGGATTTATCATTCTTAATAAATCTAGAACGGTCGAAACTCTAAACTGGGAAGACCATGACATCATCAAAGTTGCGGGCAGACAGGTCGCTAGCGCCATTGCCCAGCAAGAAGCCGCCAGTGCATTGGCCAAAGCCAGCGAGTTTGATGCATTTCATCAAATGTCTGCATTTATTGTGCATGACATAAAGACCTTGGTTTCCCAACTTTCTTTATTAGTCAGCAATGCCGAAAAACACAAAACAAACCCTGCCTTTATCGATGACATGATCAAAACCACCGATCACTCCGTAAATAAAATGACCCGACTTTTAGGTCAACTTAGCGAAACACGGCCAGATAAAAGTCCACAGGAAACACTTTCAAATGTGGAGTTAAACACACTCTTACGTCAGCTGTCAGATAATCATCAAAATAGAGAGCCCACCCCCGTCTTTATTCAACACAATAAAAGCATCACGGTACAAGCAAACAAAGAAAAACTTCTCAATGTATTGAGCCATTTAGTGAAAAATGCACAGGAAGCCTGCGATATTAGCGATACAATCAACATTAAAATATCAAGTGATATGGAAGAAGCAACTATCACTCTCAGTGACACAGGATCCGGCATGTCCCAGTCATTTATCGACACAGAACTATTTCAACCATTTAAAAGTACAAAAGGCGTATCAGGCATGGGCATCGGTGTTTATCAGTGCCAAGAATATATTAAAACCTTAAACGGTCGCATTCACGTAGACAGCCAACTTGGGAAAGGCAGCGTGTTTACTCTTACCTTACCCTTGACAAAGAACTAGGGTTTAACCATGACAAAAAAACAAGAAAACAGACGCCTCTTAATCATCGAAGATGACCCCGGTTTGCAAAGTCAGCTTAAGTGGTGCTTTGATGATGAAGAAATCTTTATTTGCGACAACGAAAAAGAAGCGCTTGCACTTCTGCGTCGAATTGAGCCACAAGTCATCACTCTTGATCTAGGTCTTCCCCCAGATCCAGGGGGGTCCAGTGTGGGCTTTTCCATACTCGAACAAATTCAAACCCTTGCCCCAAAAACTAAAGTAATCGTTATCACTGGGCGGGAAGAAAAAGAAAACGCCGTAAAAGCCATCGGCGGAGGTGCCTACGACTTTTACCAAAAACCCATCGATGCAGACATCCTAAAATTTGTGGTCAACCGAGCCTTTCGCCTTTTTGAGCTCGAAGAGAAAAACCGCCTTCTTGAAAAGGCAAGCATTCAATCGCCCATCACTGGGCTTATTACCAGTTCCCCCGAAATGCTCAAGTTGTGCCGCACGGTGGAACGCGTTGCCGATACCGACGCCACTGCTTTAATTCTCGGTGATACGGGTACAGGGAAAGAACTTATCGCCCGTGCCTTACACGGCTTTAGCGAGCGCAAAGGTCAAAATTTCTCACCGATAAACTGCGCAGCTATACCTGATAACTTATTAGAAAGTGAGTTATTCGGATACGAAAAAGGCGCCTTTACTGGTGCTAACACCAAGAAGAAAGGGAAAATAGAATACGCCGATGGAGGCACACTTTTTCTCGATGAGATTGGCGATATGCCCTCGTCATTGCAAGCAAAAATGTTGCGCTTTTTACAAGAAAGAACCATTCAACCCCTTGGTAGCAACAGGGATATTCCCGTCAATGTCCGTATCGTATGTGCCACCCACCGTAATCTCGAAAAGATGATTGAGGAGGGCTCATTTAGAGAAGATTTGTATTATCGGCTGAGCGAAATTGTACTAAAACTGCCAGCACTTATCGAACGAGACGGCGATGCGCTGGTCTTAGCCCGATCCTTTTTAAATCGTTTCGCAAAGGAACAAGACCGCTCAATTGCAGGTTTTAATGATGGTGCCATTCAGGCCATCGAGAGTCACAATTGGCCAGGCAATATCCGAGAACTGGAAAACAAAGTTAAGCGCGCTTGCATTATGGCAGAAGGGAATAAAATAACGGCGCAAGATTTAGATATTCAGACCAAAGAAGGCCATGACAACAGCCTCGCACTAAACCTTAAAACCGTTCGCAACGAAGCTGAGCGTAAAGCCATTGTTCGTGCATTGGCACAAACGGAATACAATATGGCAAAAGCCTCAAAACTGCTAGGTGTGACTCGGCCAACGCTTTACACCTTGGTCAAAAAATTCCACGTCCAAGCCCCAAAAGAATAACATTTTTTATTCCGATTTACCGCCTGCCGAAAAGACAACAAATGCAATGGCGTAGTGTTTTTCATCAGAGATACTAAGGTGGCTACTTCCCGCACCTTTTTCCTGCATTATAGATTGGGCTTTGCCCCGTAATAGTAAACAGGGCTTACCTAACTCATCATTGATTACTTCGAAATCCTGCCAAGATACACCTAAGCGAAACCCCGTACCCAAGGCCTTCGCAGCAGCTTCCTTGGCAGCAAAGCGTTTCGCAAGAAAGCGGGCTTTATCTTTTTTAGACTGAAACGCCTCAAATTCTACCGGTGTAAGTATTCGCCGCGCAAAACTTTCACCGCGACGAGAAAGAACGCCCACTATTCGATCAACTTCGACCATGTCGGTGCCTATACCAATTACCATAACTCGACCCCGGTGGTGCTAATCACTCCCTAAGTTCGGGCGTTGCGCATAAGTTTCTTCATCTGGACAACCGCTGGGCCTATTCCTACAAACATAGCCTGGGCAATGAGAGCATGGCCAATATTCAGCTCATTTAATTCAGGGATTTTGGCTATCGCCTCAACGTTATGGTAGTTCAAACCATGTCCAGCATTCACGACCAGACCCGACAGATACGCGTATTCAGCAGCCATTACTATTCGCTGATAGGCATCCACTTTGGCCTGTTTCCCTACCGCATCAGCCCAGTGCCCCGTGTGAATCTCAATGGTGCTGGCTCCACACTGCTTGGCGGCATCAATTTGGACGCTGTCTGCGTCGATAAATAACGATGCTTCAATTTCATTTTCAGCTAAGCGTTCACAGGCATTTTTAACTAATTCAAAATGTTTCACTACATCCAGGCCACCTTCTGTGGTCAGCTCTTCTCGCTTTTCTGGCACGAGACAGCAATACTCTGGCTTTAATTCCGATGCTATTGCTAGCATCTCATCGGTGACCGCCATTTCAAGGTTAATGCGTGTCTGACACACCTCTTTCAATAAATGTAGATCTCGATCTTGAATATGCCGACGGTCTTCTCTGAGGTGAAGTGTAATGCCAT
>JAHRVS010000431.1 GCA_019090565.1 Gammaproteobacteria bacterium | reverse complement strand
CTTGGTTTTCACTGCGGCGCTCAAGGACTTCAAGGATATGCCAGCCGTACTTGCTGAGGAAGGGTGCGCTGAGTACGTTAATGTCGGACTGCTGCATGGTTTTTTCAAATGCGGGCACCAGGGTGCCGGGGTTGACCCAGTCCATTTCTCCACCATTATGTGCGCTGGAGGGGTCATCGGAGTGAACGCGGGCCATTTCTGGAAAGGTCTTTTTGCCGCTGGAGATAGATTGATGAATTTGATCAAGCAGGGATTTGGCTTCAGACTCGGAGCGGATTTCGTTGGGTTTGACCAAGATGTGGCGGACACGGCTTTGCTCAACCATGATCACTTCACTGCCACGGACATCGCTTAGCTTAATAATGTGAAAGCCTGAGGCGCTGCGAATGGGGTCGGAGACGTCGCCTTTTTTCATTTTGATAACGGTGTCAGCGAACAAGGTTGGTAGTTGGGGGGCTTTACGCCAGCCAATATCTCCGCCTTCTAGTGCATGCTGGCCCTTGGATATGTGCGTGGCGAGTTGGGAGAAATCGTCGCCTCGGCGCAGTTGAGCGACCCACTCACGGGCTTGTTTGGTGAGCTTTTCTATGTCTTTTTTTCGTGCCTGCTGGGGAATTGGAAGCAGGATGTGACTCAGGCGATACTCTTCTTCGAGGGCCAGTTTGCCTTGTTCTGAGGCGATGAAGTTTTTGACGTCTTGCTCGCTAATTTTCACACGCCGCCCCACGATCTGCTGACGAACCTGCGAAATCAGCATTTCTTTTCGGACTTGTTCGCGAACAAAGGGGTAAGACTCGCCAGATTGAAGCAAACTTTGTTGGAATTGATAGAGGTTCATGCCATTTTGTTGTGCAATGCGTTCTAGCGTTTGATTCAGCCTATTTTCATCAATGCGCAGACCTCCACGGTCGGCAAGTTGCAACTGAATACTTTCTAGTATGAGCCGTTCGGTCACTTGTTCGCGCATGACGTAGCTGGGAGGCAAGGCTGCCCCGCGTTTGATAAAGTCTTGGCTGATGTACGCAATGCGGTCATTCAGCTCACCTTCGAGAATAATGCCATCATCGACCACCGCAGCGACGCGATTTAAAAAGGTGCCGCTTAAGGCCGTTCCCGATAAAAGAAGCAAAACGACACCGGTAAAAAAAGGGCGTCTCTTGGGCTTTTTGCTAGCAACTGTGCGTGCAGTGTGCGCATGCGGAGGGGGCAAAATTGAAGACGAATTTGAAGACGAATTTGAAGACAAAGGCTGATCCTTACAAGTAGCATGGGTGATGCGGGCATTATACATGGTGAGCGTCTCGATAAACGGTCTTTTCGTATGATGAGCGGGCACACCGTGTCTTTTGACTCTGGCTGGGGCGGGTGGTTCCTTTTACCCTAAAAACGGCAGTTGGGCGCGAAGCCACACGCAGATTTTGATGCTTGGCGTGATGGCTAAGAGTAGGTGGAAATTATTCTCTTGGCAACTTAGTAGGAAGGGTGTTGAGGAAGGGGGTGAAAACGAAGACGGCTATGCCCCTTGAGGGGCGCAGTCGTGGGAGCTAACGAGAGGATTTTGAGGGCAACTCTAACCATGCACTTTTTACGCGGCTCTGTACTCGAGCTCTCGTGTATGCCTTATGCAGTGCGGGGCTTCCTTGCGCTCGCATGAAAGTGACTAGTTTTAGAGACGTCCTTAAGTCTTGAAAAAGCTGGCTGAATCAGCCATAGACTTAGACTGGGTAGACATGTTTGAACTGGCAGCAGTGGCCTCTTCAACCAGCGCAGAGTTTTGTTGTGTCATGTCATCCATGCTGCCGATGGCTATATTGACCTGACCAATGCCAGTGGACTGTTCTTGCGATGCTCTTGCAATTTCGCTGATGGTTTCTCCCACCATGGATACGGCGGAGACAATTTCATTGAGTGTTTCGCCTGATTGCGCAACAAGGTTCGACCCAATGGCGACTTTGTCGACACTGTCTTGAATGAGTACTTTAATTTCTTTGGACGAAGCAGATGACCGCTGAGCCAGTTGCCGCACTTCTGCGGCTACGACGGCAAAGCCTCTGCCTTGTTCGCCTGCTCTGGCAGCTTCAACGGCAGCATTGAGGGCAAGCAGGTTCGTTTGAAATGCTATTTCTTCTACCACACTAATAATATTAGCAATGGAGCTGCTGGCATCATTAATGGATTGCATTGCGGTGACGGTTTCAGCAATTATTTCACCACCTTGTGTGGCTTTATGCGTAGCATCTTTTGCCATGTCGTCTGCTTGTGTGGCCCTGCTTGAGTTGCTGGTCACCGACTCGGTCATTTGGTTCATGCTTGACGCGGACTCTTCTAGCGCGGTGGCTTGATCTTCGGTGCGTCGACTGAGGTCGTGCATACCGGCTTCTATTTCGGTTGCTCCGGTTAGTACTGACTGTGACGATTCGCTGATATGGCGCACGACACCAGTGAGTTTATCAACGGTATTGTTCAGGTTATCTTTGAGCTCGCCAAACAGGCCGTCGTAATGGGTGGTGATCTTTTGGGTTAAGTCTCCTTGGGACATGCTCTCGACCACTTGATTGACATCACTGATGGTCATTTGTGTGGTAGTGAGTAGTTTGTTCAGACCGGTAGAGAGCGATAGAAAGAAGCCGTTTTTGTCAGAGAGAGACAGCGTGTTAGAAAAGTCGCCGGTGGCAGCAGCAGCAATGACGGTATCGATTTCTCTTTCTATGCCTACTTCATTGGTGCGGTCCTCCCACTCGACAGTGGTGCCGACGCGTTCTTGTTCACGAAAAATGGGGTTGGCTACCAGTCGGAATACTCTTCCACCCACTTCGATCTGGGTATCCAGAGAAGTCTTTAAACCGGAAATAAGGCCCTTTTGATGTTGAGGGTTTTTGTGAAATACGTCCATGTTTGTGCCAACGAGCGTTTGCGCATTAAATTGCGGCAGGTCCCTGCGGAGGTCGACCTCGACTGCGCTCATCATTTTATCGAGGGCAATATTTGTGTAGACAATGGTATTGTTTACATCGGCCATCATCACTGAGGTGTTTGCGACATCCAGCGCTTGTTTGATTCCATTGGCGGTGTCGGCAGCTTCTTTTGCTTGTTTGGCGAGGTCTTCGGCTTCTTGGGCTTTTTGTTCGGCAGCAGCACCCAGTTTTTGTTGTTCTAATTGCGCCGTACGAATTTCGGCAACGGCATTGTTAACGCCATTGCAGAGTAATGCCATGTCGCCATAGTAATGGGTCTTTATGGAGGCGTCATAGCCGCCTTCCCCGACTTCTTTCAGTACCTCATTGGTTTCGTTAAACATGATTGATAATGAGCGAAGGAGCCCATCAAAAGAGGCGGCCATTTGCCCCACCTCGTCGTTATTTTTATAGTTGACAACATGGTTAAACGAACCAGTCGCTGCTGTTTTTTCGATGGCCCTGGCAACAAGATTAATGGGCTTAGAAATGAGTTTGCTCATCCACATTGCCACAAAGGTAACAAGCATGGCGCAAAGGATGCCGACTAAAATGGTTGTACTGATAATTCGTTCGACCACTGCGAAGGCTTCCGACACTTCTTGTTCGGCAATGATGACCCAGTCAAAATCACCGAGCTTGATGAGACTATAAGAGGACAATACCTCTATTTGTTGATAGTTAGTGGTTCGAGATACCCCTGATTCGCCTGCAAATGCTTTTTGAGCCACATCCGTTTTGGCTGAGCCAAGTTCTGGGTTTTTAAATGAAGTAATAACGCCGTGGTGCTCTTTGTTGAAGAATGAGTCAGAGCGCATCAGGTAGTCGGGGCCGACTAAGTAACTCTCGCCGGTTTCACCCATACCAGCGCGTTCGCTCATAATGGCGCTGATTTCATCAGTTGGGATTTGGAAAATGAGGATGCCCACCACTTCGCCTTCATTGTAGATGGGTGTAGAGATAAAGCTGGCAGGCACATTGTAGGAAGGGGTATAGGGTCTGAAGTCTGTCAGGACTGTTCTTGTTGAGCCATCATTGATGGCCATTGCTTTTTTGAAAGCTTCCCCCAAGCTGGTATCGGCGAAGGGGCCGGTGGCCAATGAAGTGGTGAAGTCGATTTCTTTAAAAACGGAGTACATGACATCACCACTTTCTGGGTCAACGATCATTATATCGTAGTAGCCAAATTGCTCAAGAAAGCCTAGCAAGCTAGGGTGAAGGGCTTGATGAAGCATTGAGTAGGAGGAGTAGTCGTCCGCATCCGTTAGTGTCTGCCTGTATTTTTCTCCCAGAGGGTGGCTGTTGTTACTGATATACGCATATTGGTGGGCCCATGAGTCATCATCGAGTTGCGAAAGCAGGGTTTCAATGTCGGCAGCCGTACCGTTTATTTTTTGGTACTCTTTGCCAAATTGGTCTGCATAATACTGCCTCACCTGTTCTTTCTGTTTTTCGAGAGTGGCCTTACTAATTTCAGACTCATTCAGGAAGGACCGGTAGGCACTGGGTAGCCGGGTTGCACCATTAATGACCAAAGAGTTTGATGCCAGAGTTTGGATTTGCTTGCTCACACGTTCGAGGTAGCGCTCGACGGCGTTCGCCTTTAGTTGCCTGACAGACGATAGCTGGTTAGAAACCTGTTTGGTGATAATGTCGTTGGATATGATGACAGACTCAACGCCGATAACGCCCATTGGTATAAGCCCTACCGTTAGAAAAACGGCTATAAGCTTTTTCCAGACAGGTAAATTAAGAAAGTAATGCATTGCTTCAAACTCCATTTTGCTTGTGGCCTACGTGGTACACCATCGATATCCACGGGCATATCCTAGACAAACTCGAAAAACCTATTATTCAAGCTTAGACGAGTCTTAGGTGCCGTGAGGTTCAGCGTAGAGTTGCGGGCTGAATTTGCTTGCGGCTTGCTCTATGTGGTTGTTTGCCCTCCTATTAAAAAATGAAATTTATTTTCCCTTTTGATCAACAACTTTGTTTACTGCTAATAAATGCGTTGCGTAAGAACTGTTTTAGAAGGGAGGATGGTGTCGTGTTCGGAATGAGCCTTAAAACGAGGAGGCTGATGACCAACCCCCAGAAAGCCGATCCGATAGAAAATAACGTGAACCCTGATGCGGTCAAAGCGAAGGTGAGCAGGGCGGCTTCGCGCTCATGGTTACATTGCAGGGCCCGCTGTAAGCTGTTTACAACCGTTGTCAAAAGTGCCAAGCCAGCGGTGGCAATCATAAGTTCATTGGGGGTCGCGTCAAAAAGCTGAACCAGCGTTACCCCGCATATTCCCATTGCAACGTAGAAGACCCCCGCCCGTATCGCTGCTGGGTGGCGTTCTTGTGGGTTACTGTGAACGTGGTTGCCCATGCAAATGGCGGCAGTGATGGCAGAGCTAGAAACCTGAGTACTTAATTCCAATCGCCTCTGAACAGAGGTGTGAAAAAAATTGTATTCATAAAAAATATAGCGGCAGATTTGGTTCTGAAGTGAATAGCCAGTTAACAGCTTTTCTATTAAATATGACGAAAAAACGGCGCCGCTTTTCAGGGGCGCCGCCAAAGGTTATTGCTTTGCGTGCTATCAGGCTTCTATTCTAAGAGTCAGACGGTCTGTGTATTTTTAGAGGTGTCCTTTAAGCTGGTTAGAATTTTGATTCTCGCTAGGCATTGAAGAATAAACCCTGAAAGCGCGAAGAACCCCCAAAGTAATACAACAAAGCCGTAATGAATCGGCGCGGCAAATAGTTCTTCTGCGTAAAAGAAAGTGTGCCCCCACTCATTAAACCCTACGTTTGGCATAACCATAAGTGGTCCAGTGAACATAATGATCAATGGGACTGATACGCGATTATGGTAATCCGGCAGGCGTGTATGTACCCATACCAGGGCGAGCGCTATGCCTACAATCATTGTGGGTACGCAAAAGTAAAACAGAATAATATGTGTTGGGGTGAAGTCAGTGTCACGTATTGAAACCTGGTGCCATGCTGCGTCAGATTCTGCAAATGTCGATATTGCCATGACAATAACCATGGCGACAACAGATATAAATCCGAATACTAGCATGTAGCGCTGTAATTCAAGTTGGGGCGAGATATTGAGTACGTCTTTTTCTCTTGTGGTCCATACAAAATATAAGCCACCGATAAATGCAACGGCCAAAAACGTTATCTGAGCCCAGAGCAAGTTCATCCAGTAAGTTTGAAAGATCGGCTCAAAATAGTCCATGCCAACCTCAAACGCATAAGTGTGCATGTACCAGCGGTAAGTGCCAAAAATGGTTGCGAGAATGAGGAGCCCGCTGATAAGCGTTGGCCATGGTAGGCCGAACTCATAATCTTTAGTGGTCTTAGTCGGGGTGGACGCGGTGATTGCCATATACTGAAACCCTCTGGTTGGGAAAAAAAGAGAAAAGCGGGAAGACAAAATAACTTTAGCATTGGAAGCATTGACCAAAAAATGGGGTTGTGCAAATGCGACAGGCTTTATGGTTACTGAGTGTAGGGTTGATAATGCTGATATAAAGGCGGTTAATTTGTTGATTCAGAGGGATTATTTATGGCTGGCCTAAAGTAGGCCGGTGGCGGGAATATACAAAATAGCCACCCAGAGTATCGCGATGTTACGTCTGGGCTTTCCATTCGCGCTTAAAGCAAAGTTTCTTCTAAGCGTTACTACTACGCATTAAAGTGCTTTCGCTTAACGCCAATCACTCCAAGAGCTGCCTCCCCAAGAGCTTCCACTATCAGTACTCGTAGAGCTTGTTGAACCGCCATCTTCCCCGCTGGCGTTAAGGCACATTTGAATATTATCTTCCGTTCCACAAACCTGAAAACAGCCTTGTAAAGAAATGGTTAGCAAGCCGATAAGGATTATTTTTTTCATTTTATTCTCCGGTCCTTGTTTATGATTGCAGTAAGGCTGACCTATGCGATGCCTTTGTTTGAATGCTGATACTAGGGTTTGTGTAGGCCGAAGACTGTGGTTCTAATGTTACAGAGCGTCAATGAAAAGTGAATGAATGCAAGCGGGGATCATTGCAGCGGTGTCGCAAGCGTCAGAAGGCAATCATAGGGGCCTTGGCGTTGTGGGTGGGATTGCTATGGGCGCGGCGATTAAAATAACCTGGTAAAGGGAATAAGTATGCTGCTAAGAGTATTCACCATAGCGTGCGCTATTTTTTTATGGCCTCAGGTGGGTCAAGCAGAGAGTGCAGCCAGAGCATTGCAAAAGGAATACGCAACACAAAGCATCGTAGGTTTTTTTGCTAAAAGAGGAGGCTCAAAATGGGACTTCGAGGTACAAAGTCATAGTGGTGGTAGGCGCTCTTGCTCTACGCGTCATGGCGCTGACCTAGCTAAGACAGGCCAGCACATAAAAACCAAAAAACACATAAAACCGATGGCATTTAGCGTTAATAAAGAGCGCTATGTTAAAACGAAAAAAATTGAAAAATGGTTCAAGAGAAATTGCAAATGGACTTGAGGCAGGGAGTGTACTGCGCAAGGAAAAGGCGGTTTTCGTGAATACCTACTCGCCCAATAGCAGGACAAATTGATTATGAGGGAATGCCCCCCTGTTTGTTTTGACGTTGATGGCTGCCAGCGTAGTGACACCTGTCAGTGGTAACGAAGATCAAGGTTTTGAGCAGCGGGTGGTGACACTTTCTCGGACCAAAGAGGTTCAGGCGGTTGATCATGGGCTCTATGCAGAGGAGTGCGGCGTAGATTGACGACTGTGCCAGGCTCCTGGCACAGCGTTACCAATCTAATGACTGCCTTTTTTTCTAAATTCATCATGGCAATTTTTGCAGGATTTTCCAACGCCAGCAAATTTTGATTTGATCAACTTCATATCATCGCTTTCACTGGCTTTAATGAGGGCCATAAGGGCTTTGCCCGCATCCTGCCCATGCTGCTTGAAATCTTCTGCATCGGTCCAGACGTTTTGTTTCGCGTGGGTTTTACCTTTATCAGAACCGGATGGAAATGCATTACCATGATGTTTAAATGCTTCAAGCATTGCCTTCGCATGGTAGTTGATGTCGGTAGTCGCGGGGTGCCCCAGCATCAGGATGGCTTTTAAGGCATTAATATGCCCGCCAGCGACTTGATAAATGCCCTGCCGGTGAACAATGTAAGGGTTCTTTTCGTTAGAACTGTGGGCAATAGCAGTGGCTGCTGAGGCCACGCTCAAAGCAAGCACAGCAAAAGTTTTAAGTATAACGTTCATGGTTTGAATCCGTCGTGTTGGGTTTATAAGCCTGATAGATCATAGAGGGAGTCGGTAGAACATACAATGTCATTGTGCGGGGGGTAGATGAGAGGGCTTAGTTCAAGATGATTCCTATATGCTGGGCAATGAATGCATGATTGCCATACCATTTTTTACCAATTGGACTATTCTCAGGCTAACGACTAAGCAGGGTTGGGCCGGCTTAGGTCAATCTATTGAGGCATAAGATGAAAACAAACCTACTTTCGCTCACTCTCGCCGTTGTTTTTGTATTAGGGGCATATAACGCCAGTGCGGATGACGATACACAGCAAGGCTTATACTTGGCGCCAAGCTTTACGTATATTTTGTATGACAAGGATTATGATCTGGGTGATGGCGCAGGCGCTTCAATATCCTTCGGTTACAAGTACGAAGCGCCTTGGTCTGCAGAAATTACGTTACTTATGGCCGAGTCCCAGTTTAAAAACGAAACCACAGCGGTAGATGGCGAACATTTTCAGATTCGTATGGATGGCCTGTATCATATCGAACAGCAGAGGGATATCCACCCATTTGTGGTAGCCGGGCTTGGCTATGGAGAGTGGGAGTATGATAACGATACGAATACCGATGACAATCAGCTGAATGTGGGTTTGGGTTTAATTAGTCAGGCTAGTGAGCGCTTTGCTTGGCGCTCCGATTTGCGCTTGGTCTATGACCTTGATGAAGGTGGTATTCATAGTTTGGTAAACATTGGGGCCAGCTATTTTTTTGGCGCGGGGAAAAAAGCGATACCATCACCGGTGGTCGTCGTTGACACCGATGGGGACAGTGTTCCGGATGAACAAGATCAATGCCCGTCTACGCCGCTAAATGCCCCCGTCTTATCCAATGGATGCCAATCAGACAGTGATAATGATCGTATCTCAGATTTTCTCGACCAGTGTCCTGGCACCGCAGCGGGAATCGCCGTCACACCGGATGGCTGTGCCGTTGATAGTGACAATGACGGTGTTCCTGACTCAATGGATGCCTGTGCGACAACGCCGACCCATGCCAGAGTTGATGAAAAAGGGTGCCGTGTTAAGTTGCTTGAAGCGGTGAAAATCTCCATGCAGATTAATTTCACATCGGGTTCTGCCGATGTGTTGGCAGAGCATTACTCTGAAATTGGTAAAGCCGGTGAGTTTATGCGGCAATACCCAGATAGCGCCGTCATCATTGAGGGTCATAGTGATAGCCAAGGCGCAGCAGAATTTAATAAGCGCCTCTCTCAAAAACGGGCAGACAGCGTGAGGGAGTACCTCATCAAAATGTATAATGTCGATGAAACCCGTATCACTGCCAAAGGGTTTGGCGAGTCGAGCCCGATTGCTGATAATGGCTCCAGAGAAGGGCGCGCTAAGAACCGTCGTGTTGTGGCCATTATTAAGGGGACCGTATTGCGGTAATGTCGCGGAAATCGGCAACTGCTCAGGTTTTACCGGCAACCGATTTTACGCCCCGTGTACGTAAATACGTAGGGCGCCTTGTAACACTAATATCTTAGTCTAAAAATCGAGGCCCTCAGCAGAGGGTCTCGCCACTGTATCTTCCTACCTCAAAACGCGTTATAAAAAACCCCTTACTTTGTTCTGTAGCGTTAAAGTGGCTCCTTATTTTTTGGTGGAACCCCTGTTGTCGGCCATTGTTGGCTCGGTGTTAATCGCACGCGGAAGCGTTGGTTTTTTTAAAAGCCCCTCGCTTTTGGTGCAGACTTAATAAGGTGACATATAATTAATACTCCCGTTTATTAAATGACTAAGTATCGTCTATACCATGCTGTTAAATCGATTTTTCTGTGGCCGCACCCTGTTTATGACTAAAAACCATGCAGTGTCATTGTTGTTTATTATTTTTGCGTCCTTTGCTCAGGCAGAAGGCCCATCTTCCAATCTGGGTTTAAGCGAAGAGGAAACTTTGTGGCTTAAAGCGCACCCAAGCGTTAGGTTTACCGGCGACCCGAACTGGCTACCTTATGAAGCATTTGATGAAAACGGGCAGTATATTGGCATTGTTGCCGAGCACCTTCGTCTAATCGAAGAAATGACCCAGCTTGAAATTGAGATGAGCCCCAGTGCCACATGGACAGAG
>JAHRVS010000430.1 GCA_019090565.1 Gammaproteobacteria bacterium | reverse complement strand
TACGCTAAAATCAATAATGCAACGCCTGCCAATGGTCCAATTAGGGTGTCATATGCCATATAGACGACGCCGAAGCCACAAAGCACCAAGAGAAAACGCGCGGCCTTTCCCGGTAAAAACCGGCCACCATAATCAGACAAAATTCGCCATAAGACACAGAAAAAGGCCAGCCCTATAACCCACCAAGAATGGTTAGGTATATGTGGCAATACAACAATAGAATGAGAAATAACGAGAAAAGAAGGTGTGTTCCCACGAAGCCCTCTCCCATTTTTTTTATTCATGCTGAGTCCGTCTTGCCATCTTCTAAGCGAAACAGAGCCACCGCTTTCAGCGTTCTATATATATGCGCTTTACCCATATATGGAGAAATCTCGAGATTAGGAAGCCGAAGCCCAAAGGGCTCCCTCGACTCACAATGGGCAAGGATTCTATAGGTCATAGCGGATAATCGTCGCTCATCGCTCATTAGCCGCCACTCGTCCCAATCAATCCAATTGGATTCTCCAGATTGCCCCAAGTATTGTTTAGTATGAAGCTCCCCACATTTAGAAAAAGTTTTCCAGTCAATGTGCTTTGGCGAGTCCCCATATTGATAATCCCTTAGCTCTGAAAAATCATCCACCCCTTCTCTCCATCCACTTGTCTTATCACCCACCGCCTCATCAAAGGAGGTCTGCACGGGACAGTCTATGGCGCGAGGGTACACCAAACCAGCAAACCCCAAGTCGATCCAAGACCAAGCTCGAATCAAGCCCAGTGGGTAGCAACTCTCTAGGTAAAAACGCCCTGGCTTACACCAGCCCCGTCGAGTCGCGACGTAAGGTAGCGATACCCGCTGCTCCTGCACACCGTAGTAGGTACACACAGCAGCTTGCCCAGCGAGCTTCAAGTGCAACGCTTGGCCCGCTGAACGTGGGCCCGACACCCTAAAATCAAAGTTAAGCGTTTCACCCACACCAACCGCCAGCACGCCTTCACTCTCAAAAACCAAACCAGAAAGGTTTCGGTACGTAGCGAATATTCCATTTAGAAAAATACTGATTAATAGAAAGCACAAAGCCAATATAAGATTATTCTGGTAATTGACCCCAGCAAGAAACAACACTAAGGACACACCCAAAAACAACCCGCCATTAGCAGTAGGGAAAATAAAAATGCGTCGGTGATCAAGCCTAACTTGCTCCGATGGTGGGATTCGCTTTTCTAACCAAGCTGAAAATCGAGTACGTAGCGCGGTCTCAATGCGACGATAAGTTTGCGATCTGGATAAAAATACAATTCTCATTTAGGTGTTTACCCTACAGATATCCGGGACAACAGAATTTTGCTCGCCGCCTCCCCCTTGTCTCCATACTGGGCGGAATTAACGTACACGCGGTGATCAAGAACAGCCGGAAGAATCGCTTGAACATCTTCTGGTAAAACAAAATCACGCCCGTCAATCATCGCCCAAGCCTTCGCACTTCGCGCCAGGGCTGAAGACCCACGCGGCGACATCCCGCAAACAAAATGGCCTCGCTGCCGCGTTGCGTGAACAAGACGAAGAATATAATCCACCAGGGGTTCGGAGAGATGCACCTGAGTAACTTGATGTTGAAGTTTGGCCAGCTCTTCGTGATTAACGATGGCTTTAACGTCTGCCACTGAGTCAGCCTTCCCCATCAACAGTGCCTTTTCCGCCTCCGCTGAAGGGTAACCTAGGTGAATACGCATGAGAAATCGATCAAGCTGGGACTCAGGGAGAGGAAATGTTCCCATTTGAGAAGAAGGGTTTTGAGTGGCAATCACAAAGAACAGCTCAGGCAACCGGCGCGTAACACCATCAACTGTTACCTGTTTTTCTTCCATGGCTTCAAGCAAAGCACTTTGCGTTTTTGGGCTGGCTCTATTTATTTCATCTGCCAAAATAAGCTGAGAAAATATAGGTCCTGATTTAAAAACAAAATCAGCAGAATTCTTATCAAATATAGAAACTCCTATTATATCAGCAGGTAACAAATCACTTGTAAACTGAATTCTCTGATAGCTTAGGCCAAAAACACGTGACAAAGCTTTAGACAGGCTCGTCTTCCCCATACCGGGAAGGTCTTCAATAAGCAAACTCCCTTGGGCCATCAAACATGCTGTTGCCATTCGTATCTCATGCTCTTTGCCAAGTATGGCCTTACCCACCTCATCAATTGCCTTTAATATCAACACGCGACTCCTTTCCCAAAATATGCCCATCCTCTTCATTTCAGTGTAGCGCCTCCTATTGCATGTAGACAGAAAGCCCATCCGATTAATAAACCACTAAAACTCCACAGACTCCACCTCTACGGCGCTGAAATTAGAGTGAAATAGCGATTATGCTGTGAGAACAAAAAAGCCCTGCACCGAGGGCCCTAGTGCATAGGGTATACAGGAAGGTTCAAGTAAGAGGCTTATTACACAACAGCCTGTTAAAAACCCACTTCATAGAGAACCGCTCAAAGCCAAAAAGCAGATTTCCCATAAAAAGGAGAAATCAGCGCATCAGCAAGAGATAGGTGGTGATTACTCATAGGGGCACTTTATATTTGCCAATCTCTCTACAACCCGCTAACATTCACGAAGATGGTTTTATGTGAGTTGACTTTATTAGTAGTTATAACATTGTAAATTCTCGTTATTACTGTAGAACTCATTGCAGTAGGCGAACGCCTTTTAAGAAAAACATTCAATGTATCCCCTTAGTTTTAAGTGGCTTGAAAGTGCGAAAAACCCTAATACAACTACCGGCTCATAACTCACTGACATATTTAATTTAGCCAGTGCTATTCAATTTTTTGTACCAATAAATAAGGGTGGTCAAACACTTACCTTTGACCGCACTCATTTCGCCTCTCATTCCATCAGAATTACGACGGATGACGGCTTGCGATCCAAAAAAGAGAATGCGTCTAATGCATGACCTTATCTAGGGCTTTACGTCTTGCAACAGTAGCAGAACCTAATATGTTAAAAACTGTCAGCTTCGCTCACGTTGCTTGAACCGAATAAAAGCAACAATAAAGTAATCATTTGAGGATATAACAACATAGTTATGGATCTTTTGCTTAACCCCGAAATAAATTTCTGCTCCTGCGGCTGCGAAACTCGCATTATAAAGCACGGACTTAACTCACAAAAATCCGGAAAAAAGCGCTATCAATACTGGATAGAGTGTTTAGATGATAGCTGTGGAAACAAAGGCGGCACAGAAGCGCAGTCCTGGAAAGCCATTCTCAACTGGAACTCCAGTGAACACTCAGACTTTCCTGACTACGTGGAAATTCCCTTTCTTAGTTTTATAGGGCTCAGTAAAGAAGAGATTGCCACAAAAATATCCGCCTTAGAAAGTGAGCTGCAAACGAAAGCGAACAAAAGCTATAAGTCTGGGCGTCCGCTGCCCCAAAAGGCCTATATCGAACTCAAGGCGCAACTCGCTTGGATAGACTATGCGAAAATATGGTTCGGGAATCACTTTAATTGCACCGAAAGTTTTGCTAACAAAAAGCCTAACAAACCTCAAAAAAACTCTGGTGACAAATCGACCCCTCAAACTAACTAGCAATGGTGTACGCGCCTCCCTAGCAAGTTATAAAATTCGTACCATCGATCCTAAAGAACTTCAAGCACTTGCTATGAACAGCAAAAAAACGTTTAACATTATAGAGTAGCTATTCTAGGGCGCCTCTAAAAATAGTGGCTTTCATGTGAGAGCAAAGAAACCCCACACGGTGAGCCGCAGTGCATTGGGCATGCACAAGAATTTGAGTACGGGGTTATCGCGTGAAAGTGCATTTTAGAGGCGTCCTCTGCCGAATTGTTAGTGCAAAACTATTCATCTTCCCCAGCCTGAGTTAAGGGTGCTCACGCCCCCGCAAAAACAACAATACACTTTCGAGGCATATAATGAGAACTCGCTTCACAGACGCTTTCGGCGTTCAATACCCCGTTGTTCTACCGGGAATGAGCATGGTATCAATACCTCAGCTCGTTGCAGCTGTTTCCAATGCGGGCGGACTAGGCATTCTGGCAACCGGCCCACTGAGTGCTGAAGAAACATTGCAGGCAATTAAAAAAATTCGCGCACTGACCGATAAACCGTTTGGCATTGGCGTCACCCTTATGATGCCAGGCGCTAAGGAGAATGCTGAAATCGGCCTGAATGAGCAAGTACCTGTCATCAACTTCTCCCTTGGAAAAGGTGACTGGATCGTCGAACGCGCCCACGCCTACGGCGGCAAGGTCATAGCCACCGTCGTCAATGAGCGTCATGCATTGGCTGCCGAACGCTATGGCGTAGATGCCATCCTCGCCACCGGTCACGAAGCAGCCGCTCACGGAGGTCCTGTCACCTCTCTAGTGTTAGTGCCTGCGCTCGCTGATGCGGTTAACATCCCCGTAATTGGCACAGGGGGGTTTGCAGATGGTAGAGGGCTCGTCGCAGCACTTGCTCTCGGTGCCGAGGGCATTGCCATGGGCAGCCGATTTTCGATTAGCCAAGAAAGCCCTATCCATGAAAATACAAAACGCACAGTTTTATCCAAAGGGATTGAAGATACGCTATACACAGCAAAGTTTGACGGCATGGATTGCCGAGTCATGAAAACACCTCGAGCAGAACAGATTAGCACAAGCCCCATCAACCCAGTCCGCGCATTCAAAAATTCCTTTGGGCTCGCAAAACAAATGCGGCTTAATTGGTTTAAGCTCTTTTTCGGCGCTATGATTATGGGGCCAAAAACATTTATACAATTGGCCCGAGCCGCGAATGCCACAGAAGCTCTAGAGCTCGCGATTAACAACGGCGATTGTGAAAATGGGGTGCATTTGATCGGCCAGGTTCAAGGGCGCATCATGGATATTCCAAGCGTTGCGGAAATAATGGATCGCGTCATGCAAGAAGCAAAAGACGTACAAAAAGAATTACAGCATTAAAAAATCACGCCCCAAAATAAAAAATAATTAAACTTTTCCCTCAGGCTGCTAGGTACTTTTAGTTATTTCTGAACTTCCTTATCCCCAAAAGCCACTAAAAAAGGAAAATACTTGATGCGAAGATCACTTTGCTTAGCAGGCCTGTTTCTTTTATCAAATGCGGCGCTCTCATCTCCCGTTCAAGAGTACCCCCCCGCTCACCAAGGGCTCATTAGCATAAAGAGCCCGTATAGCGTAAAGATTACCGCTGACCGCTTAGAGGATGTACTTAGAAATAGCGGCATGAAAATTTTTTTACGCATCGACCATGCCTTGAATGCACAAAAGGTAGGCATAGATATCAACCCGAACCAATTAATCCTATTTGGCAACCCAAAAATAGGGTCGAAACTCATGCTGTGCGCTCAAACTATCGGCATTGACCTCCCCCTAAAAGCATTAGTGAGCGAAGATAAAACAGGGAGTGTATGGCTCCGCTTTAACGACCCCATTTACTTGGCAAAGCGCCATCAGTTTAGTTGCAGTGCCATTACAAAAAAAACATCCAAAGCACTTCACCAGTTTGCCAACGAGGCCATTAGTCAACAGTCCTCTATCCGGAAATAAAGTGCGCTGAATTTAAAGCAAAAAAAACCCCGGAACATGCCGAGGTTTTTTTTGCTTTAGGTGATGAAAGCTTAGCCGTTAGGGATATCCTTAAACGGTATGCCTTTATCAACACGTGCTTCTGTAGGTAATCCCAGAACACGCTCACCAATGATGTTACGCTGAATTTCATCAGCACCACCAGCAATACGAATTGC
>JAHRVS010000429.1 GCA_019090565.1 Gammaproteobacteria bacterium | reverse complement strand
CGCACAGTGAGTCGGCGTTGGTGCTGGCTGAATGGCTTGAAAAGGAAGCGGGCGTTGAGCACGTACATTACTGTGGTTTAAAAAGTCATCCCCAGTATGCACTTGCCCAAAGCCAGCAATCAGGGTTTAGCGGTGTGTTGTCTTTGGAAGTAGCCGGTGGTAAAGAAGCGGCCTGGCGCTTTATTGATGCGACGATTATCCATTCAATTACCGCCAACCTGGGCGATGTAAAATCTACCATTACCCACCCTGCTACGACAACTCACGGGCGTTTGTCTGAAGATGAAAAGCAAGCGGCAGGGATTAGTGACAACCTTATTCGCATCTCCGTTGGCTTAGAAAATATTGAAGACCTTAAAGATGATTTACGACGAGGGTTGGCGACCCTTATCTAACAGGTCGCTGAAGAATACTGAGCCAGGCCGGATAGACGGTAAAGTTAAGCAAAAAAGTAGAATTTTCAACCAGTCAATGTTCATTTGAGCTAAATTTTAACGTCGAAGAGGCCGAGTCAGTAGAGTTTTAATGGCCTGCTAGTGATGTTTCGTCTCTTTTTAGTGTTGTCATCTTATAGATACTTATTGGTGATAAGGTTCAGCGGTCTGTTAATGGAATCTCGATAAGTTGTTTGAGGAGTTAGTATGAAAATCCTGTTTATTACGTTTGTTTTTATGGCTTTGGTTGTTCTGATTATGTCGGTGGGCGTGATATTTAAGCGCAAACCGATTGCCGGTACATGCGGGGGGCTCGCCGCTGCAGGTATAGAGGGTGACTGTGAAATCTGTGGCGGCAATATCGAAAAATGTGAAGAAGTGAATGAGTTCGGCGAAGGTAGTTCTGCCACTGTTATTGCCTACGATGCCACCAAACTCAAATAAAGGGTTCTTCCATAGATGCGTTTTTCAGTACCACCCTGCGGGTTTGATGTTCAATCACCCTTTAGTCAGGATCTTTTCTATATTTTCAACTTTTAGTGAGATTGCAGCACAAGAAGTGCGCTATTTTTAGAGGCATTTCAGCACCTTCTTAGGAGCCAAATTTAAGGTTTGCTATGCTCACTCATAGAGCTGTTTTTATCGGTTGTTCTGTTATATTTTTTACGAAGGAATGTAATGTCGAATTTTAAGTATGACCTCATTGTGATTGGTGCCGGCCCTGCAGGTGAGGCCGCAGCGATGACAGCTTCGAAACGTGGAAATCGGGTTGCGGTAATTGAAAATAGGGATTCGGTGGGGGGCTCCTGTGCGCACCTTGGTACGATCCCCTCAAAGGCCCTTCGGCATTCTGTTCGGCATACCATTCGTTACAACTCAGACACCATGTTTCGCGATGTGGGCGAACCGCGTTGGTTTTCATTTCCGCATCTTTTAAAGCGCACAGAGAAGATAATTGAAAGCCAGGTGAAACTGCGAACCTCCCTGTATGCACGTAACCGTATCGATATAATATTTGGCCAGGCTGCATTTCGTGAAAACGGCTGTATTGAGGTGCAAACAAAGCAAAACCTTACAGAATCCATACATTATGATAAGTGCGTGATTGCAACGGGGTCTCGGCCTTATCGCCCCGCAGACATAGACTTTAATCACCCGCGTATTTATGACAGCGATACCATTCTTTCTATGGATCATACTCCCCGCAGAATTGCCGTATACGGTGGCGGGGTAATTGGTTGTGAGTATGCATCTATTTTTGCTGGGCTTGGTTTAAAAGTAGATCTAATCGATAGCAATGCGAGCTTACTGTCTTTTTTGGACAGCGAAATCTCTGACGCCTTAAGTTATCACCTTCGGGACCAGAGGGTGGTAATACATCATAAAGAAGAATATCAGTCGGTCGAGGGCTCTGACGACGGGGTGGTGTTGAACCTTAAGTCAGGCAAACGTATTCGTGCTGATGCCTTGCTTTGGTGTAATGGGCGTAGTGGAAATACCGCTGACTTAGAATTGGGCAAGGTGAGCCTGACGGCAAACCACCGGGGTCAGTTAGAGGTGAATGAGTGCTATCAAACGACGAATGATGATATTTATGCAGCGGGCGATGTGATTGGTTGGCCGAGCTTGGCCAGTGCCGCCTATGATCAGGGCAGAGCCGCTTCTACGGCGCTTTTAGGTGAAGAAGAAAACTATTTTGTCAGTGATGTGCCAACGGGTATTTATACTATTCCAGAAATAAGCTCTGTCGGGAAAACAGGTAAAGAATTATCGGAAGAAAGCGTTCCTTACGAAGTGGGGACAGTCAGCTTCACTAACCTGGCTCGGGCACAAATTGCGCGTGAAACCGTGGGTATGTTAAAGATTTATTTCAACAGGGACACGCTTGAAATATTAGGTATACACTGTTTTGGTTATCAGGCGGCAGAGATTATTCATATCGGTCAGGCAATCATGAAACAGCCGGGCGAAGCCAATACGATAGAGTATTTTGTCAATACGACGTTTAATTATCCTACTATGGCTGAGGCCTATCGGGTGGCGGCGTTGAATGGTTTGCACCGCCTTTAACAGGCCTTGTTATAGGCCCACCCAAAAATATTCAGCTGTAATGTTTTTGGAAAACGCTTATAAATTTATCAAGTTGGTCGGCGGGTAATTTATTAATGCCCGCTGCCCCTTTTCTTCCTCCCCCAGTGGGGAATTGCATGCAAATTTCGTCTGCACCTGTTTTGTTATCCAGAGGGGCCCGTACACTCACGAGATAGTGCGAGTCTTCCAGCTCGGTAACGATTGCGTGCGCGCATGGTGGGGCATCGCTGGCAAGCCTGTTGCCAAATACGCCGCTTACGCGCTTTGCCCAAGCTTCGTTGGGTAGCATGTAGACTGTACTACCTGCTTGCTGTTGGTATGGAGTGAGCTGTTTTGCGGTTGCCAAATCGGAGTGGTAACCATTTTCGAGTTTATCAAAAACTGTTTTGTTTTCCTGAATAAAATCCAGGGGGTTAGCGAAAGGGTAGAGCCGCTGATAGAGCTCAGTAGGGCGGAAATGGAGTAGATCTTCACTGGGGCCATAGCCATTATAATTAATATATGTGCCCAAGGATTTTAACTGTTCTCCTTGTGCTGAGCTCACGTTAAGCTCTTTACACAGCGCCTCGGCGCTGCTTTGCATGTTGTCCCCATAAGCCCCTGTTATTGCCCAAAGAGCAAATTGGTTTTGCAGGGTTTTATTTACAATTAAACTGGTGCAGGTGTTTGAATCGGTATCGATGTGAATATCAAGATTTGGATGGCTAGGAATATCTCCCGGATTATGGTGATCGAAATAGCGTACATGCGCATTTGCCGCAAGACATTTCCCCAAAGCCGCGCGATTTTTGTCCAGAGAAATATCTAATACCGTGATTTCATCTCCAGGCTTCGGGTTGATTTGCTTAAGTAGCTGGATGTCACGTTTTACGCCCGTTACAAGCGTAGACTCTTTGGGTTCTGCAAGCCTTAATTGTAAGAGCCCGCATATCCCATCGGCATCGCCATTGAATACATCGTAAATAGCCATTTATTATTATTTCCTGATAAAAACCGATAGCCAAGCCCAAGCTCAAAGACTATGACGGCTTAAAAAGAGTGATGGCCGTTATAATATGTGTAGCGGTAATGAGGTAACGGCCTGAAAAAGACTGTTGATTATATAGAGCGTAATGGGGTGGCGTCAGTAGCTGAATTGAGAAATCACCTGATCTGGTTGCTTTTGTCTTTGATTGGCTCGCATGCAGCTCTACATGGGCCTCGAGAAAATCCAGATATTGTCGGCATAAGGGGAAATAAGCCTTATAAAAAGCCTCTTTGGCACTGAAGATGACCTTGCTCCAGAAATTATCTGTATGCCCTGATGCTTGTAAGGATACAAGCTCTTGTTCATGACAGATAAGAGGGGTGGATTCTTTGGGTAAGGGAATTAGGGGTTCGGCATCAATGCCGACGGAGGCGATGTTTAATTGACTGGCTGCTACGGCACAACAAAAGTTGTCGCAGTGGGTAAGGCTGCCAATGATGCCAGGGGGCCAAATTGGTGCGCGCTGAGGGTCATTTAAGAGGGAATAATCTTCAATGCCAAGCATACTCAATACAGCGGCAGCACTATGGCGCCCAGCTCGGTACTCGCGCTTGCGTTTTTCAACAGCAGAGGTGATGCTTTGCTCTTCTGCCACTTTAACGGGCCGCTCCCACATCTCAGGTGTAGCGATGACCACTTCCACTGCATCAGGGAATAATGTCTTGATGAGCATTGTTTCAGAGGTCAATGGCTTCAGAGGTCAATGGTTTAAGGGCGGATGTTTTAGGGATCAATGTTTCAGGGATCAATGTTTCAGGGGGCGATGCTTCAAGGTGAGTGGGTGTTTTTCCAGCTGTGTTAACCCTTATCTTGCAGTTTGCGTTCCCAATCAATTGACGTTTTGACGATTTTATTAATATCGTCATATTGAGGCTCCCACTTTAGTGTTTCTTTTATCGCGCCGCAATCAGAAATCAAGCAGGGTGGGTCGCCGGCTCGACGAGGCTGCTCAATGGTATTCAGGGCTGTTCCCATTTCTTGCTCTACTGCATTCACGACGTCTCTTACGCTGTAGCCATGCCCGTATCCACAGTTAAACGTACGAGATGAGCCGCTGTTTCGCAAATATTCGAGTGCCTTGATATGAGCGCTGGCTAGATCTTCGACATGAATGAAGTCGCGCACGCCGGTGCCGTCTTCCGTGTCGTAGTCCGTACCAAAAATCTGCAGGGCTTCGCGTTTTCCTAAGGCGACTTCTGCGGCAACCTTAATTAGCAAGGTTGCGTTTGGCGTATTTTGGCCAATTCGGCACTCGG
>JAHRVS010000428.1 GCA_019090565.1 Gammaproteobacteria bacterium | reverse complement strand
GCGCAACCCAGCTCAACACAACTTGAATCAGTATCGCCCAAAAGAAAAAATTAAGCACTAAGCCCAATACGCCCACCGCAGACCAAGCTACTAATAAACCAATATTTGGCAAGTCATGGCCCAACATCAATATGACAGCGACTAACTGAGATACCTGTAAGGATAAAATAAGAATAAGCGATGAGACGTCGATCCCGCCCCAACCAGGAATAATCCGGCGCATGGGATTCAACACAGGGGCCGTCAGTTTTACCGCAAACTGAGAGATAGGGTTATAAAAATCTGCTCGAGCAAGTTGTAATAAAAATCGCAAAAGAACGACAATGGTATAAAAACTCACCAGTGTTTGGACGAGATAAATTCCCGCAACAGGCAATTGTTGCATACGTTAAATTCCTCTTTTTTAATCTAGAAACAGCAGTTGAATCACAAAAGTTCATACAAAATACGCGTACCCAACTGACTAACATTTCTAGAATTATTTTGTTAAGGGTACCTCTAAGTGCACACTTAAGTCAGTTCGGCCAATTCTTTTGAGCGTTTATCAGCGGCGTTCAGTGCCGCACCCACCAACGATTGAAAGCCCCCTTTTTCAAAGGTTTGTAAAGCTTGTTCGGTGGTGCCACCTGGTGACGTGACCCGTTGTCTGAGCGTCGCAGGAGAAACATCACTTTGCTGCGCCATTGTGGCGGCACCTAGGGCAGTTTGCAAGGTCAGCTGTTTGGCCGTTTCTGTATCAAGCCCAAGGGATTCACCAGCGGCTATCATGGATTCCATCAAGAGGAAAAAGTAAGCGGGGCCACTACCAGAAAGCGCAGTGACGGCATCAATTTGCGCTTCGCTACTCACCCATAATGCAATACCCACGGCTCCAAGGACTTGTTCCGCTAAAGCTTTCTGGCTGTCACTGACGGTGCTGCTGGCTATCATTCCGGTTGCACCCACACCTACCAATGAGGGGGTATTGGGCATGCAGCGCACCACCGCTGCACTGTCGCCCAACACACTGGAAAATGTCGCCATCGGAATACCTGCTGCGATAGATATAATGAGAATTGGCTTCTTAGCAACGGCCTCTTTGATGTCTTCCAGAACAATTTTCATCACTTGTGGCTTGACCGCTAACACTAAAACATCGGCGTGAGACACTGCCTGGCTATTGTCTTCGCACTCATTGACGCCGTATTCACTCACAAGGCGTTGTCGCTGCTCAACAGAGGGGTCGCTGATGTATAGGCTCTTTTTTTGACAACCCTTTTGTACGAGGCCACCAATAAGGCTGCCCGCCATGTTGCCAGCGCCAATGAAGGCAATACTACTTTTGTTCATTGATACGTCTCTTGTTGGTCATACTAAATTAAACCTTTTTGGCTCGAGGCCCGAATATTCCTGTGCCAACCCGGACTATAGTGGCCCCCTCAGCAATAGCAAGCTCTAGGTCTCCAGACATGCCCATGGACAAAGTATCCATGTGAGGATGTGGCCCTTGCAAGGTTTTCAGCAAACCCGCCAGGCCTTGAAATGCGGCTTGACGCTGTGAGTCGGCAACGCCTGCCTCGGGAATCGCCATTAAACCCTTTAATTCTAAATGAGGCAGTGTGCTGACGTACGCTGCAAATTTTGCCACGGACTCCGGCATGATGCCTGATTTGCTGGGTTCTCTGTCCACATTGACCTGAATGCACACTTTAAGAGGGCCGAGACCCTCTGGCCGCTGCTCATTTAATCTTTGGGCGATTTTTTCACGATCAAGGGTATGCACCCAAGAAAAATTTTCTGCCACTGCCCGAGTTTTATTTGACTGGATAGGGCCCGTAAAATGCCATTCGACAGGATAGGACTTCAGCGCGGCAATTTTCTCTAGGGCTTCCTGAAGGTAGTTTTCACCAAAAAGCCGAAGACCTGACTCATAGGCAGCAATGATCTCCGCAGCACTGCGGGTTTTGCTGATGGCCAACAAAACCGGCGGCGGAAAACAACTGGCATCACTTGCGCGAAGTAGGCGCTGAAGTGTAACGTTAACATTACCCTGAATCTCTTTCATTTTCTTGTTTTCAATCGGCTTTGCCTTTCGCAATATTCACCCCCTGCTGCCTGATAATAGCAGAGCGCCCAAGATTAGATTCTACCACAGAGGCACTCCTGATTCAGTCAGCAGGGCTCTTTATGAAAATTGTTATAAAAGCCCTAACATTCAAAAAAATGCCTACACTCAACTAATGGCCTCGCTTCATCGCGTGCCTATGCAATGTAGTGCTACACACTTTAGGACAACAGAAAACATGGATATTACAGAACTCCTTGCGTTCAGCCATAAAAGCGGCGCCTCTGACCTTCATTTGTCTGCCGGTCTTCCTCCGATGATTCGTGTCGATGGAGATGTGCGGCGCATTAACCTTCCACCTCTCGAGCACAAGCAGGTTCATACGCTGATCTACGACATTATGAATGACAAACAGCGCAAGGACTTTGAGGAATTCCTGGAAACCGATTTTTCCTTTGAGGTACCCGGTATCGCGCGCTTCAGGGTAAATGCCTTTAACCAAAACCGAGGTGCTGGCGCGGTATTTCGAACCATTCCATCTAAAGTGTTATCCATGGAAGACCTTGGTCAAGGACAGGTTTTCAGGGATATTTCGGAAAACCCCCGCGGCCTTGTATTGGTGACTGGCCCAACCGGCTCAGGTAAAAGCACCACCTTGGCAGCCATGGTGGATTACATTAACGACACTCGTTACGAGCACATTCTCACTATTGAAGATCCGATTGAATTTGTTCACGAGAGCAAGAAGTGCCTGGTGAACCAGCGTGAAGTGCATCGAGATACCCTTGGCTTTGCCGAGGCTCTGCGCTCGGCATTGCGTGAAGATCCTGACATCATCCTAGTGGGCGAAATGCGAGATTTGGAAACCATTCGCCTGGCACTGACTGCCGCAGAAACCGGGCACTTGGTCTTCGGCACCCTGCATACCACCTCCGCCGCAAAGACCATTGACCGGGTGATTGACGTATTTCCCGCCGCAGAAAAATCCATGGTAAGGTCGATGTTATCAGAATCACTTCAGGCAGTAATTTCTCAGACTCTGCTTAAAAAAAGCAGTGGCGGGCGTGTGGCTGCGCATGAAATCATGATCGGTACACCGGCTATCCGTAACTTGATCAGGGAAGACAAAGTGGCGCAGATGTATTCAGCCATTCAAACCGGTTCCAATCTGGGCATGCAAACTCTGGACAAACACCTGTCTGAGCTATTGAAATCCGGCCAGGTCACTAAAGAAGCCGCGCGCGAAAAAGCGAAGAATCCCGATAGCCTGTAACAGGCCCCACTACACTAGACACAGGACCGCTGTTTAGCGCGCAAAGGAGCGCGGTCCTGTCGCAAGAGATAAAAGACATGGAGCTAGAAGAGCTGCTTAAGATCATGGTGCAAAAAGGGGCATCAGATTTATTTATCACCACCGGCATCCCCCCCAGCATCAAGGTGCACGGCAAAATTGTACCTGTCACCACCACCAAGCTCAGCCCTGAAAAAACCCGCGAAACGGTCTTTGGTGTTATGACCGATGCTCAAAAACGGGAGTTCGCTTCAAGCCGGGAATGTAATTTTGCCATTAGCGCACGGGGCATCGGTCGATTTCGTGTCAGCGCTTATTACCAGAGAAACCTGGTGGCCATGGTGTTACGGCGAATTGAAGTCAATATTCCTAAGCTCGACGATTTAAGCTTACCGCCCATTATCAAAGAACTGTCCATGACCAAACGGGGCATTATTATTTTCGTTGGGGCCACGGGTACAGGTAAATCCACATCGTTAGCAGCCATGATTGGCCACCGAAACCATAATAGTTTCGGACACATTATATGCATCGAAGACCCCATCGAATTCATCCACCAACATGCCAGCTGTATTGTGACGCAACGTGAAGTAGGCATCGATACCGAATCATTTGAAGTTGCCCTTAAAAACACCCTTCGACAAGCCCCTGATGTCATTATGATTGGGGAAATTCGAACCCGTGAAGCCATGGATCATGCCATCGCTTTCTCTGAGACTGGGCATTTGGTATTGGCCACCTTGCATGCCAACAACGCGAACCAAGCGCTAGACCGTATTATTCACTTTTTCCCCTCTGACCGACATAGCCAGCTTTGGATGGACCTTTCACTCAACCTGCGCGGCATTGTGGCCCAGCAGTTGATTCCCACCCCCGATGGCAAGTCTCGGCGCGCCGCCATTGAAGTACTGGTGAACACGCCTTTGGCCTCGGACATGATCCGCAAAGGCGAAGTACACAACCTTAAAGAGCTGATGAAGAAATCACGAGAGTTGGGCATGCAGACATTTGACCAGGCTTTGTTTGATCTTTATATTTCTGGGCAGATCACCTATGAGCACGCCTTGTCTCACGCCGACTCTCCCAATGACTTACGCTTGATGATAAAGCTGGAGTCTAACCCTGGAGCGGAAGACGGTGAGAGCATTGACGAGGCAGGGAATGATGCCAACAACCCCCTCAGTGACATGGGTAGTGGCTTCTCTCTTGAGCAAGAAGAACCACCGCCTATAAAACGCAGATAAGGTTCAAGGGAAATGAATCCCAGCAAGCCCAGCGCTTGAGCTTCTGCTAGCTCGACTCAGAGAACCTCAACCACCGGTTAGGCCTCGTATTTAAGGGCGCCACCTTGAATCGTTGCAGCCACCGCCCCTTTCATGGTCTCACCTAAGAACGGGGTATTTTTTCCCGATGAAATAAGCGCCGCCGCTTCAAGCTGCCAAGTATTCTCAGTACCAAAAACCACCACATCGGCTTTTTCTCCCACCATAAGCCCTTTGGAGGACTGCCCTAGAACGCTGTCGGGACCTGCTGTCAGGCATTTCACCATTGCAGGTAGACTTAAAACGCCTTCATCCACCAAACGCAAACTCAGTGGCAACAATGTTTCAATACCAGCAATACCCGGCTCAGTTTCAACAAAAGGCCTGGCTTTTGCAGCGTTTTCATGGGGGCGGTGATCAGAGGTGATGGCCTGAAAGGTGCCCGCAGTCAGCGCACTGCGTAAACTTTGCCGGTCTGACACTGAACGCAACGGTGGCATGCAATGACTAAGGCTATTGTATTGATCTATATTGCCCTCTGTTAACAATAACTGGTGAATGGCGACATCCGCCGTTACGGCTAAACCCCGCTGCTGCGCTTCGCCAATTAATTTCGCAGATATGCCAGAAGATATTTGTGAAAAATGCAGGCGTATGCCAGTTTGCTCCGCAAGTAATATGTGGGTAACCACTGCAATGGTCTCTGCCGCTTCGGGGATCGAGGGCAAACCCAAGCGGGTTGCCACGGCACCTTCGTGCACACAAGCGCCCGAGGCCAAACTAGCATCTTGCGCATTCACGAACATGGTCAAATCAAAGGTGGCTGCATATTCCATACAGCGGCGAAGTGTCTGGTTGTTTTTTACCGGTTGCCAAGCATTGCTCAGGGCAACGCAGCCAG
>JAHRVS010000427.1 GCA_019090565.1 Gammaproteobacteria bacterium | reverse complement strand
TTGGATTGATGCTGAGCTGGGCATGTGGAGTGCCTTACAATTGCAGGATTTAGTTTGAAAAATGTACAGCTGGTTGAACGATAACTGAAAAGCAGTCACTAATACAGGGATTAGTTCCCATTTACTGTGCGCGTACGTGGCTTGGCTGGGAATCAAGCAAATATTTCGTTATTTTTCTAATAGTAAGCAGAGTGCGCCTTTTGATCAGACTTATTTCTACCAGTCAATATCATTGCCAGCTGCTAGTGTTACCAGCGTCTAGGCAATGCGTGGTTAAGCACGTTGAGGGAGGAGTTATACCACTAACTATAGGTTGGCGGGCACCATGTTTATTATGACGCGGGTCGTGAATACACAGCTAGGTTCGAATACGGAGTTCTTTCGGCATAGAAAAGACAACGTCTTCATTTTTGCCCTCTAGTTCGCTGTGGAAGTTGCCGCCAAAAGCTTTAAGTTTTTCGACGACACCCATAACCAGGCTTTCAGGTGCGGATGCGCCGGCAGTGACGCCAGTCGCTTTAATGCCTTCAAGCCAAGATTCTTTGATCTCTTCCGCGTTATCAATTAAGTAAGATTTTGCCCCACAACGTTCTGCCAGTTCACGCAATCGGTTGGAATTGGAGCTGTTAGGCGAACCCACGACCAGTACTAGCTCGCACTCTAGAGCGAGAGTCTTAACCGCGTCTTGGCGGTTTTGGGTGGCATAACAAATGTCGTCTTTGCGCGGGCCATGAATGGCGGGAAATCGTTCTTTCAGATGGGCAATGATCTCAGTGGTATCATCGACAGACAAGGTGGTCTGGGTGACATAACCAAGGGAGTCGGGGTCTTTGATGTTCAGTTTGGCAACGTCTTCGCATTTTTCGACGAGGTAGATGTTTCCACTGCTGAGTTGCGCATATTGCCCCATGGTGCCTTCTACCTCAGGGTGGCCCGCATGGCCAATAAGGACTAGTTCGCTGCCAAGTTTGCTTTTATGTTGTACTTCTTTATGTACTTTTGTCACTAAGGGGCACGTTGCGTCAAAAATGCGCAAGTTGCGGGACTTGGCTTCTTGCTGCACGGCTTGTGAAACACCGTGGGCACTGAATATGACCAAGTTGTCGTCGGGTACTTCATCCAGCTCTTCGACGAAAACAGCACCTCTGTCACGCAGGCTATCTACGACAAATTTGTTATGAACCACTTCATGGCGAACGTAGACCGGTGCGCCGTAGAGATCGAGCGCGCGGCTTACGATATCGATGGCTCGATCTACGCCCGCACAAAACCCCCTGGGGTTTGCCAGCTTTATATCCATTATGACTCTTCCGTTTCTGGGTTGGGCTCAACCGCAATGATTTCCACTTTAAATAGCAGGTCGTGACCAGAGAGGGGGTGGTTAAAGTCGATGTGTACTTCGTCATCATCGAAGTCTGCTACCACGCCTGGTAGCTCGTTTTTGTCTTGTTGCGCAAAAGAAAGCACCAGACCTTTTTCCAGTTCAAGAGAGTCATCGAAATCAGAGCGCTTCATCGTTTGCATGTTGGCGTCTTGACGTTCGCCAAAACCCTCTTTGCAGGGAACCTTGAAGATTTGGGTTTCACCAATCTGCATGCCGAGCAAGCGTTTTTCAAAGCCAGGCAGTAGGCTGCCATCACCCATAATAAAAGCACCAGGTTTGCCGTTGAAGGTGGAGTCTAATTCTTGCTGGGTTTCGTCATCCAAGGCTATTGAAAAATGCAAAGTGACTTTGCTGGATAGGCCAATGCCGAGGGGTAATGCGGACTTACTCATAGTGGGTTTTACTCTTACTTTGTAGGACAGCTTCCGAGCCAGTTTTGGTGCATCATCGGCGCCTACCGTGTTTATTTATGGGGGTTGCGAATTAAATCGATGACCATCATCGCGGCGCCAATGGAAATCGCTGAATCGGCAATATTAAAAGCAGGAAAGTGAGACGCGCCCCAATACACATCGAGAAAGTCTACCACGTAGCCCAATACCACTCGGTCATACAGGTTGCCAATGGCGCCGCCTAAAATGAGGCTCAATGAGGCTGCCATCCACGGGTCATCTTTGGGCAATCTTTTCAGCCAGATGGTAATCCCAATGCTGGTAATCAGTGCAACGGCTGCTAGGGCGTATCGCTGCCAGCCGCCGGCGTCGCTGAGGAAGCTGAATGCTGCCCCGTAATTATGTGCCAGAGTGAAGTTGAATAGAGGCATTACCATAATGGGTTGATAAAGCGCCAACATGGCGCTGGCAATTTGTTTGGTAACTTGGTCCAGCACAATGACCAGCAAGGTTAACCAAAGCCAGTGCAGCATGCCTAGAGGGGCATCTTTATCGGGGGGCGACGCGTCGATTTTACTCATAATTAGGCAAAAGTCCTTGTCTCACCGCACCCGTCTACGTTTTCAATGCAGCGGCCGCACAGTTCGGGGTGCAGTTCGCTGTTACTGACATCTTCACGGTGGTGCCAGCAACGCGCACATTTGGCATGGGAAGAGGAGCTAGCGACTAGCTTTAAGCCCTCTACATCGGTTTGCAGGGCGTCGGCAGGCGCGTCGTCCAGCGCAGCAAGTTCTGCCGCGGAGGTGATGGTGACAAAGCGCAGTTCGCTTCCGAGTCGTTCAAGCTTTTGCAGTAAATCGCGGTGGCAATAGAGCGTCACTTCGGCGTCTAAGCCAGAGCCGACATTGCCGGCTTTTCGCTCGGCTTCAAGTTGTTTGTTGATGGCGGTTTTGACTTGCAGAAGGGTTTCCCAGTAGTCACGTTCGAGGCCGGTTTTTTCTGCATCGAACTCTTCCATCTGTGTGTACCAGGTGCTGAGGAAGACAGATTCTTCACGCTCACCGGGCAGGCATTGCCATATTTCTTCTGCGGTAAAGCTCATGATGGGAGCAATCCAGCGAACCATGGCTTCGGCGACGTGGAACAGCGCGGTTTGTGCTGAACGACGGGCCAAGCTGTCTGCTTGGCAGGTGTACTGCCGGTCTTTGATAATGCTGAGGTAAAAGCCGCCCAGGTCAACGATACAGAAGTTATGCAGACGTTGGTAGATTTGATGAAACTGGTAGCTTTCGTAGGCAGCTTCGATTTCCCGCTGTAGAAGCAGGGCACGGTCGACCATCCATCGATCTAGTTCGAGCATTTCTGCTAAGGGCACGCTATTGATTGCTGGGTCAAAACCGCTGAGGTTTGCCAGCAAAAAGCGGTTGGTATTGCGAATGCGGCGATAAGAATCAGAGGTGCGCTTGAGGATCTCATCAGAGACATTCATCTCGCAGCTGTAGTCGGTGGCAGCGACCCATAGGCGGATAATGTCGGCGCCAAGGGTTTTCATTACTTTTTGTGGTGACATGACATTGCCGAGCGACTTAGACATTTTATGGCCATGTTCGTCGACGGTAAAACCATGAGTGAGCACCGAACGATAAGGCGCTTCATTACGGCTAGCCACGCTGGTTAGCAAGGAGGATTGGAACCAGCCTCGGTGTTGGTCAGAGCCTTCAAGGTACAGGTCGGCGGGGAAAGCGAGGTTGTCGCGATCATCAAGCACGCAAGCGTGTGTCACGCCAGAGTCAAACCAGACGTCCAAGGTGTCGACAATTTTATCGTAGCTGCTAGCCTCAGCACCCAGCAGCTCACTAGGCTCAAGGTCAAACCAAGCATCAATGCCTGATTCCTCTACCCGAAGGGCGACGGTTTCAATCAGTGTTTGCGTGTCGGGGTGCAGTTCGCCGCTTTCTTTGTGTACAAACAGGGTAATGGGCACACCCCAAGTACGTTGGCGAGAAATACACCAGTCAGGCCGATTGCCCACCATGCCATGAATACGGGCCTTACCCCAGTCAGGCATCCAGTTCACTTCGTTGATCAGTGCTTCGGCACGTTGTTGCAGGCCATTTTGCGTCATGCTGACAAACCACTGTGGCGTGGCGCGGAAAATTAGCGGTGTTTTGTGTCGCCAGCAATGAGGGAAGCTGTGAGTGATTTTTTCGTGGGCAAACAGGGTTTGTTCTTCTTTTAATACTTCAACAATGACTTCGTTGGCTTTGGTGACATGCTGGCCGGCAAAGCGTTCGGTATTGGGCAGGTAAACACCGGTTCCATCTACGGGGTTGTCAACGGCTAAGCCGTATTTTTCTCCGATGATAAAATCATCTTGGCCGTGGCCTGGGGCAGTGTGTACCGCGCCGGTCCCTGCTTCGGCGGTGACATGTTCGCCAACGATAACGGGCACCTTTCGCTCGTAAAATGGGTGCTGTAAAGACAAGCCTTCAAGGGCTGCCCCGGTTGCGCTGCCAAGGGTGCTGATACCTTCAAGTTCGAAGCGTTGAATTACATCGTCTTTGAGACTTTCGGCCACAATGATGCCCACTTCACGCTCTTGATGCTGAGCTTTTATCAAGCTGTACTGGAATTCGGGGTGCAGTGAAATAGCCTGGTTTGCAGGTAAGGTCCAGGGGGTGGTGGTCCAGATCACAACATAAATCGGTAGGTCGCTAGGCAGATCTGTCCCGAGTCTTTGAGAAAGGTCAGCCTGGTCAGCAACACCAAAACCCACGTCGATAGCATGAGATTGTTTGTCTTGGTATTCCACTTCGGCTTCTGCCAACGCAGAGGCACAATTGAGGCACCAGTGAACCGGCTTGGCGCCTTTGTGGAGGTGGCCGTTATCGACAATTTTACCCAGTGTTCGGATAATATTGGCTTCGAATTTATAGTCCATGGTGAGATAGGGGTTTTCCCAATCCCCCGTTACACCGAGGCGGATAAAGTCTTTACGCTGGCCGTCTACCTGCTTTTGGGCATAGGTGCGACAAGCTTTGCGGAATTCAGACGGGCTAACCTTGACGCCAGGTTTGCCGACTTTTTTCTCGACGTTGAGCTCGATGGGAAGGCCGTGGCAATCCCAGCCGGGAATATAGGGCGCGTCGAACCCACTTAAAGCTTTTGATTTGACAATAATGTCTTTCAGGATTTTGTTAACCGCGTGACCAATATGAATGTCGCCATTGGCGTAGGGGGGGCCATCATGCAGGATAAAAGAAG
>JAHRVS010000426.1 GCA_019090565.1 Gammaproteobacteria bacterium | reverse complement strand
TGCTACCCGTGCTTAGTTGGAGCCGTTCGCTGCCTTGGCCGAAGGTGTATTCCCCGGGGGGTGGCGCTTTTTCTTCTAGCGGGTCAGACACAAATAAGGCGACAATGTCGTTGTGTCGGCTGATTTTCTTTAGGCTTTGTCTGGCTCGATCATCGAAATCATAAAAGTCGCTGATAATAAACACCAGGCTGCCGGGTTTTGCCAAGCGATCAAGCGTCGAGAGCGCTTGCTCAAATGATTGACTGTTGTCATCGCTCGGCTCAGGGTTTGTAGGGGGCGGGGTTAGAGAAAGGGCGCTGTTAAATTGATAGAGCCCTTGGATCATTTGCAGCACACCGCGTTTACCACCTTTTGGGCGGTACTCTTTGTGGGCATCATCTGAAAAAATCAGGCCGCCAACGCGGTCGTGGTTATCCATAGCAGCCCAAGCCAGCCACGCGGCACTGTTTGCGGCCACAACCGACTTAAAGGTCACCCGGCTCCCGAAAAACATATTTCGGCGCTGGTCTACAAGAATATAAACGGGGCGCTCTCTTTCTTCGCGAAATATTTTCGTATGGGGTTTTCCGGTGCGGGCAGTGACCCGCCAGTCAATATTTCGTACCTCGTCACCGGGCTGATACAGACGCGCTTCATCGAAATCAATGCCGCGACCACGAAATGGTGAACGGTGAGCCCCAGCCATGGCTGCTAGCGCCTTCGAATGTGCGGCGAGGTCTAGGCGGCAGTTTTCGCGGCGCAGTGCAACGAGGTTTTTTAACGATGTATAGGGGCCACTATAGTTGCTAGCGTTACTCATTGGCAGTCACGATGATGGTTTAAAGACAATGTTTCAACGACCTTGTTGGGAATGCGAGTTCAGTGTTGACGCTTACGGCGCCGTGACGCGGTTTAGGAGTTCGTCTATGAGGGTATCTTTGTCCATGCCAAGGGCTTCGGCATCGTAAGTGATGCCAATGCGGTGCCTTAGCGTATCGTGGGCCACACTTTGTACATCAGAAGGCGTCACGAAATCACGGCCATCGAGCCAGGCGAGGCTTCTTGCGCAGCGATCTAGGGCGATACTGCCTCGGGGGCTGATGCCGTATTCAATCCAAGACGCCAAGTCGTCATCGTAGGCCTTGGGTTGGCGCGAAGCCATTACCAACTGCACAATGTACTCTTCTATTTCCTGGGCCATGTGCACATCGAGCACCTCGTTTCGTGCTGCAAACAGGCCCTCTTGCGGTAGCTGAATTTTTTCAGGGTGCAGCGCATTGCTGGCGCTGTCTCTCGCTTCTTGGCGAACCAAGCTGAGAATACGGTGCTCAGATTCAGCATCGGGGTAGTCAATGGTCACATGCATTAAAAAACGATCCAGCTGGGCCTCAGGAAGCGGGTAGGTGCCTTCCTGTTCTATGGGGTTTTGAGTGGCCATCACCATAAAAAGTTCCGGAAGGCTGTGGGTAGTAGGCCCCACGCTAATTTGACGCTCCCCCATGGCTTCAAGCAAGGCCGATTGCACTTTGGCTGGTGCACGGTTGATTTCATCTGCGAGTATCAGGTTGTGAAAGATAGGCCCAGGCTGGAAGGTGAAGCTACCCTCTTGAGGGCGAAATATTTCGGTGCCGGTGATGTCTGAAGGGAGTAAATCTGGCGTAAACTGAATACGGTGAAACTGCCCGGCAATGCGTTCAGCAAGGGATTTTATCGCTTTGGTTTTCGCCAAGCCGGGTGCGCCTTCTACGAGCAGATGGCCATCGGATAACAGCGCAATAAGTAAACGGTTTATCAGCTTTTCTTGCCCAACGATTACCGTGGACAGCTGTTCTTGTAATGCGAGAATCTTATCCCTTTGTGACATAAACGCGTCTAAACCTGTGTCAATAAATTGAGTGTTGTAAGTCATTCGCAGTAAGAATGATGACGCTATATCATAGGGCTATATTTAAACTAATCAAGAGCCGTGTACACCTAGATAGTGTTGCCTTTTAATCCAGAGCTTGTTTTTTGAGCAGCAAAAAAGGCCCGACGGGGTGGTCGCATAAGGTCAGTTGATGATAAAAACTAACGCGCTGAATGGGCTACACTTTTAGAGGGCGTCTTAGTTGTTTTATCATGGCTGATGCCTTCAGTTGACGCTCAGCATCTATTATCAGAAGAGAAAACACATGGTCAATAACCTCACTGACAGTGGTTATCAGGAATTCATCAGCCAACTTGGCAGCATTATTACAACACGCTTTCATAACGAAGACGTCAGTGATATTGCGGATTTTGCTCGTAATTATTTTTTCAACTCTTACCTTGGCGAGTTGCTCGAAAAGCCCATTGAAGATGTCTATGGAGAGGTGATCTCAACCTGGCAATTTGTAGAGAAGTTTGACGGTGAGAAAACAAAAGTACGCATTCTAAACCCAACGATAGAAAATGACGGTTGGCAAAGCACGCACACCGTCATTGAGGTGATAATGGTAGACATGCCGTTTATCGTTGACTCAATTCGTATGGCGATTAATAAGCGGGACATTACGATTCATTCGCTTATCAATACTGTTTTAGATGTAGAAAGGAATGACTCTGGGATACTCACTAATACCTCTGTTCTGGTTGACAGTACGGAGAAAAAAGGGCGTAAGGAGTCAATTCTACATATCGAAATAGATCGACAAAGTAATGCCGATAAACGATTGGCATTAGAGGATGAAATTAGCAGTATTCTCAGTGACCTTCACCTGCTGGTGCATGATTTCCCGAAGATGCTTGAAAAAGTGAATGAGGCGAAGGCTGAGAGAGAGAGTTTGCAAGGCAGCGATGAAGACGCCTTGAACAAGTCATACATCGATCTTCTCGATTGGTTGAGAAACGATAACTTTACCTTTCTTGGGTACCGTGAATACCGTTATGAGACAAAAGAGAAGGTCAACGAGTTTGTGGGTATTACGGGTTCCGAGCTGGGTACTCTTAAAACCGATAAAGAGGTAGACCTTCTTGATGACGTGTCAGATTGCTCATTGTTAACCCGAGAAACGCTGATTTTCGCCAAATCTTCGACACTTAGTCGTATTCACCGCCCTGCCTACCCAGAGCTGCTTATTGTTAATCGTGTAGATATTGATGGCAATATTATTGGGC
>JAHRVS010000425.1 GCA_019090565.1 Gammaproteobacteria bacterium | reverse complement strand
TAGGCCTATATTCAACGTTAAGTTCATAACCGAAGCTTTTCCAGTGCCCATTATTTAGTTCGCTAGAGACAAACTTACCTGCATCGTCATCATACACAACCGTACGCCGAACCACTTTGTTAATGTGGCTGACATAAACACCTTGATTCAATAACCAAGAGTGGGTATCAAAGGTATGAGCAAGCTCACTGGTGCGTATTGCTTTTGGCGCACTAAAGCTGGTGCTAGCACTGTCTTGCGATGCCGTACCATGAAGCAATTTAAACTGATTACGATCGTCCCACTGGTAAAGCAATGCGACACGGCTATTCCAAGCGCTGCGGTCGTTGTTTTTAAGCTCGCTATGCTGGAGCACACTAACGCTAGAAATATTTTCTTTGGGCTGCTCTAGGGTGACTAAATAATTACCTGGTGTTCTTGAATAACGAAAACCAGCGACCAAACCCAATTTATTAGACAGCTCTTGTTGCCACTGAGCAAATAAATCGTGCTCATAGGCTTTCTCCATACCATCATCTCTGTTGGCCAAATAATTGTCATCACCATCGACTAGGTTAAGACGATTACGCATTTTGTCTATCTTAATATAACGGTATCCCAATAAAATGGATTGTTCCGCATCGCTCTGATAAATAAAATTTTGTTCAAATTCATGCCGCCGAGAACTTTGCTCTTGAGACCCAGTCACAGCGGGGTGACGTATATTAAAATCGTGAATATTGTATTCCTCCTCACTATAAATCAAGGTACTTCGTGATTGCCAGCGCTCAGTCATTGCAGCCAGGTATTGTAGAGACCCCTGCCAGTTTTCCAATACGACATACGTTTCATCCACCGGAGGGGTAGCGGCATAGACACCGTTTGTGCTCTTTTTATATTGCAACGTACTCGTTAGGCCATACCATTGCCCCGAAACATCTAATGAACGCAACTGCCGCGTCATATGGCCTTCCATGGAAGCCGGCGCCTCCTGCGGCATTGCAGCAAGCTGAGAGGCGCTCATCATATCGCGGTAATCGCCACTATAACTGCCTTGCTTACTAGCGCCGAGATTCAACGTTAGAAAGCCCACCTCATCACGGTGACTGCCTTGCAAAAATACCTCTCCACTTCCATCACTACTCAACGATGAAAAAACACCATTGTTTTTAGCCAAATTGGTAATGATATTCAACACGCCTTGAAATGCATTGTTCCCATAAATAACCGACATTGGGCCGCGAATAAACTCAATACGATCGATTGATGCCACAGGGATATTCATTCTGTTCGCTTCAACGGTTGTGAGCGTTTTTTGCAATGAAGGGTGATGTGGGATTCCATTCAACAAGAACAACACCCCGCCCCCGATGGCGCCACGAGTGCCTATATATGTTTCTTCCGTATCTTCCTCGATGTATATACCCGCCATATTGCGCAGGATTTCATTAAAAGTGCTATAACCATAATTTGATATGTCACTCCTAGTCATTACCGTAACGCTGGCGGGAATCTGATGCAATGCTTGGGAAACTTTACTCGCCGAGGTGATTTGAATTTTCATTAGCTCATCAAGAGGCATCGAAAATAAATTGTCGTCAGCAAAAGATGTGCGGCTAAAAAATAAAAATATACACAGCAGTAAAATCCATTTATTCCTTTTCATATTTCATACCCCCTGATTCGGGCTACCCTTTAGCCATTCCCTTTTTTCTAAACCCATATAGACATCAGCACTCAGAATCCAACCCTTAGTCCCAAAAGGCTTGAAGGCGCTCCTATCAGATTGTTCAAATTTTCATATGCGTTTGTACATCCTAGAGATTCAAGCCTCTAAATCCAGTAATTCATCCGCTGAGCTCAATAAGGCATCCACTCTGTTCAATAAGGTATCCAGCTTGATGGGTTTCATGAGCATATTGTCGGAGAGTGTCTTGTCTTTCAGTGCAGAGCGGCTTGCATCAGGACACCCGCTGACCAATTGAATTTTCACCCGAGGAAACTTTTCATTAACAATACTTGCCAACTGATAACCGTCAATCTTAGGCATGACAATATCACTGATCAATAAATCGACTTCTTGATGCGCTAGAATATCCAGCGCTTTTTCAGCGCTGTCGACAGAGACTACGGTGTACCCATTCTTCTCGAGGAGTTCGTGATTTAATGCTAACAATGCCACTTCGTCATCCACCAGCAGAATGACACCGCTCCCTGCCTGAACACTCGGAACAGGCTGATTTTCGGTGACTAAGAGGCACTCAAACTTTTTAGAATATCGAGGAAAATAGAGAGAAAATGTAGACCCTTCCCCTGGCTGTGACTCAACTTTAATCACACCGTCAAATTGTTTCATATACCCATAGGCTTGACTCAAACCAAGGCCGGTACCATTTTCACCTTTGGTGGTATAAAAGGGTTCAAAGATGTGGCTTAGGGTGCCTTTATCCATACCGCACCCCGTGTCCACAAAACTGAGCACCACATAGTCGCCTTGATTAATCCCGAGTGAAGCTGCTGCAGGGTGAGAGACTGTGGTATTGAGCGTTTGAATATCAAACCGACCATTGCCTTCGATAGCATGCATAGCATTGATACTGAAATTTAGGATAACATCAACTAGGCCCCCTTCATCAATCCAAACCGGCCAAAGCTCCTTTTCTAGATGAAGGGTCATCTCGACACGTGACGTTAGCGTTCTACTGAGCATGTGATGAAAATTGAGCAACAATGTATTTATGTTACAATCACTCACTTCTTGGTGATTGACTTTTGAAAAAGAAAGCAGTTTTTTGGTGAGCGCTGCGCCTCGCTCGCTGGCATGGGTGATTTCATCCACATATTTAGACATCACCGGTTGGTCAACCAACGTCTCTGCCAGCAAATCAGAATACCCCACTATCACGCCCAGCATATTGTTAAAGTCATGAGCGATACCGCCAGTGAGTTGACCCAACGCATCCATTTTTTCAATTCTATTTATTTGCGCATTCTGTTTTTCAAGTGCATCCAACATGTCATTGAAGGCCCCCCCTAGCTTAGCAACCTCGTCAGCCCCGCTAATAGCAACCCGCTGACTATGATCCCCTTTCTCGATGATGGAGTTTGCAACATCGGTAATATTGAGGATGGATTTAGAAATAAATCCTTGCAACCAGCTTGCTAGGATAAATGAAATCAGGGAGGCTGCAATCAAAGCCAAAAATGAAAAAAGACCAATGTTCCATAACACTGCCTTAATAGGCGTCAGGTCACTGGCCAAGTATATTTTCCCAAGTGACATTTCTTTTTGGAAGATTTCTTGAACAACCACCAATTGGCTACTATCAAACTTTGAGCCAACACCGGGCAGCAAGTCGCTATTTGGACAACTGGATACCTGATCACTTTCACGGTGATAGCTTGCAAAAAGATCACCTGTATTTTTATAGACACAAGCTTGCACAACATTGTTAATGTGCAGCAGCGAACCAAGGTTTTCAGTTGCTAAATCATCAATATCAAATGCCAGTGCAGCGCTACTTCTATTACCCAATAGCTCCGTCAAACTGGTTAAGTCATGCCGCATTGCCTTTTTTGCGTGCTGTATATCAAGAAAAAAATGCACGCTGCCAATCACAGTAATAACAACCATGCTCACAGAAAATATAATTAACACCAATTTATTACGAATACTAATAAGCGACAAAGCTTTCATTAGCGCTTTCCCCCACTTTGCGAATTCATAACAAAGCTGGCTATTTCAAGCAGTTTCGCATTCAGATAGATGCCTGCCCTAATTGCCGCAGAATGGTTTATTTCTAGGCGAACCGTATTGTTGATGATGGTAAAACCAATCATGCCGCCGGATTTTACAAAATCCTTTATGCTGCTTACTGTTACGACAGGCTTGTTTTGTAACGCTTTCAAAATCGATGACAGCGCCTGCGCCTTCTCTTTCGAGATATAAATAATCTCGCAGTTCAGCGTATCGATAAGATTTGTTGGGAACAAAACCTCTATATGGCCACCTTCCTCTTCGCGCATATGAAGGGGGGCCAATTTATTGCTTATTTGATCCACCCCAAATACACATAGATGGAAGGCATCGGGAGAAGGGCGAGGTTCTGGCCACTCTACAAACTGGGTGATTTGATAGAGGTAGGCCGCTTTAATGCTATTTTCCTGAGACGCGCAAGCGGTGCCCGAAACAGCCAACATCACCCCCAGCACTACTAGGAAGCAGGCACTTAATCGCATTGCAGTGAAATTGAAGTTACGCCTTAACATTGACGCCTCACTATCGTGTTAACAGAGCCTAGAGAGTCGCACAATACCATCGTTAACCGTGTGAGATAACTGTATCGAGCCGCCATCCAATCATCTCTATCGTTAGATAGCCAGCTGGCGTCCTTCGGTATCATTCCGTAATGCCCTTAAAAAGCGTCAGTTATTACTAAATGTGGAATTAATCAGGCTAACAATGAGACTACTCACACCATAAATAACGTCTATTCATCCAGGTTATTGAAATGCTTACGCCCCTCTATGCGCACCTTTGCGTGCCCTAAAGCAACCCTATTAACCATTTTGGTCACGCCGATTAAATCTACACCAAAACCGACGTTAGAACTAATTGACAGTGCCGTGCGTCAGATAAAACCTATTTATTATCATAATTAAGCGATACATAGCATTTTTGGCAGAGATCCCAAGCCCCTTATAGGCACAAGTTTTAACATAGATCATAAACACCAAACTTAGGAGTACAAAAAAGTAAGGGAGCATGAATCGAAGAGGTGGATCGACACAGGATGCCAAGCCGAACATATAGGGCGCGCACAGTATGCTGTGTTAACAGTTTTATAGAGTCTTAACCGGTGGTGCAGTTATCACGGGAAAGTGCATTTTTAATGGTGTCCTTAGGCAAAATCATGCTGCGGGTCAGTGACTGACGAAAGCCCTACACGCGCCCCCAAAGCAAAAACATACAAACCAAATTCGCGACCTTCAATCTCTTGCAAACCTTTTGGCTGAAACTGCGCTGAAAGCGAAACGGGTAGCTGCCGAAAGGTCTCACCGCTAACAAGCGTTTCACTTCCCAATATTTTGTTCATCTCTTCCAGTCGTGCGGCAATATTGACAGAATCACCTATTACGGCATATTTCATACGCGCGGGACAACCCAGGTTTCCCGCGACAACTGAACCTGTATGAATACCAATTCGCATTTCGAAATCGGGCTGTCCTTCTTTTTGAAAATAGTCTCCCAATGGCTCACCACGCCATGACTCGGGCAATGCTTTCAAGCATGCTTGCATGGCTATTGCACAACGCACTGATTTTTCAGCATGGTCATCCATCGTTTGCGGCGCACCAAAAACGGCGAGGATTCCATCGCCAAGGAATTCAATCACGCAACCCCCGTGCGCATCGATAATCTCAGTCATTGCACCAAAATAGTCGTTCAACATTTTGACCAACTGTACAGGTGGTAGATTCTCACTGATGGAGGTGTAACCTTTCAAATCGGAGAAAAGAATCGTCACTACTCGCTCTTCGCCGCCCAAACCCATATTACCACTCTCTTTTAGTAAGTTTTGTGCGACCGCTTCGCTGACATATCGCCCGAAGGTTTGGCGGATAAATTCTCGTTGCTGAAGCTGCGCCGCCATTAAATCAATTTGTCGCCCCATGATGCCAAATTCATCTTTACGGTCGAGTGCAATACGCGTGGCATATTCTCCTTCAGAAATCGCCGCAGCGGCATCGATGATTTGACTCAGTGGTTTGCGGATATTACGGGCAACCAGCAAAGACAACACGCTTAGGCTAATCACCGAAAAACCAAAAACAAATACTGTCGTTAATAATACCTCCTGCTTGGCCATTTCAATGTCAGCCGCATCAACATCAATGCCCACCATCGCTACTGTGCGCCCAGCCGTGTTTCTTATTGGCGCATAACCAGACAAGCTTGTACCAAAACTGTCACTTTCAGGCTGATCTTCTACCACCGGATGAGAGAATCCTCGCAACAAGGTTAATAAAGTACTCGCATCATAATGATCGCCCGGCTGGGCCGCTTCGCCGTCACGTACCATATCAACAAAAAATCGCAACTGGGTAGGCTCATTTGTTTGACGAAAAACATAAATGCTTTGAAGAAAATCATCTTCAGCCATCACTTTGCCGAACTTTTCCTTCATTCGCTGATGTGCCGCACCCAGCTCGCGATCACCAAGTGGCGTCTTCTCAATAGCACTAACATCAACACTGTCCGCTAAGGCCGTGACTAACACCACTAAACGTTTTTGTAACGCAGACAGTTCGCTGGATACACGCAGCTCATAAACTTGCTGACCAAGAAGAAGCATTGCAACAAGGACCGCCGCCCCATAAAGAAGGGAAAGGTGGATATGATAACGCTGCCACAAACGCAAATCGTTTAAGGGTGTTGAGTTTTCTATGGAGAGGGGTGGCTGTATAGGGGTAGAAGATCGCGGCATCACTTCCTCAAATTAATGATCATTTCATCCAAGCAAAAAATCGGCCATGCCTCTCCAGAATTCTGCTGGACCGGCGTCTACAGCATTAACCCCAGAATGCTTTTACTGTGGGAAAACGCCATTGCTTCAATTGGTTTTTTTGTATTTCACAGGACTCAGTGATTTCCAACAAGCCGCTAGAGTAATAATCGCGACAAAAATGTTGGGTCATAGATTAGCGCTATTACTTATGAGTACCTCTAAAAATACCCCTGTTTACGGCCCTGTAATAACAGGTGTTTATCCGTATCGAAGATTGTTATTTATCACGCTATTTTCTATTTAGGCTGCATAAGAGATTGCTGGGGCCGAGACAAAGTATACGCCAATCTTGCCGATTATCCTCCCCATTATAACAATGTGTGCATTGATATCAGTTCGCCACCAAGCCCTTGTCTACACTCGCGCGCTTACCTGTAAAAAATGCGTTTAATTAGCCTGAGCGCACAATCAGCCAAATAGCCCCGTTAGTCCGATTTAAACCATCAATGCCTCATAGTGAAAACGGGCTCCCAATGGGCTGCATATTCATCACTTTATTAATTGGAGTGGCGCGCACAGTTACTCAGGAGGCCATGGCGGCGTTGATTTATTGTGGATACTTTCCAGTGCTTTACACCCACCCAAGGTGATAATAGAAGCACAAAGCACCACTCCACCGTAAACCTTGTCGCCCCCTATTTTGAACAACCCACCAAAGGCCATTGCACTACCGTTATCAGATTCCAGTATATAAGGGGGGGGATTGCAGGAACCTAAGCCGGAGACGCAGCTATCACGTGAAAAGCGAATTTTTAGCGGAGCCCTATACTCCTGAGTACCTTTATGAGTAAATGGATGGGGCGGCGGGATTTCAACGACCGACTAAACACAAATTTGAACAACATCACTTTTCAGCATTTCTTCAATTTTCGGGTCATCGAAATTCAAAAACTCTTTCAAAACATAATGGCTGTCTTCACCAATACACGGAGACGCTTTGGTAGGCTGGTTGTCACTCTCCGAAAAAGCCGTTTGCGCGCCATTGTAAGGCACGGTGCCCATCACTGGGTGTTCAATGTCTACAAAGTAATTGCGGTGAACGATTTGATCATCGGTATAAAGATGTTCACAATCATGCACAAGGCCCGCTGAAACAGCCGGTTGCAACAATTTAAAAATAGCCTCACTGCTTTGAGATGAAGTCCATTGCGAAATATGATCATTGATCACGCTTTCGGATTCATTACGGCCTTGGAAGCTATCAAAACGCGGATCAGCCGCCCAAGCGGGGCTCCCCATCAACGATTTGAGTGCGGCCCATTCTTGGTTATCTTTCACGGCGATGGCAATCCATTGGTCTTCCCCCTGACAGGGGTACACACCATGGGGTGCCATTTTTGAATCAGCATTGCCACTGCGGGTGACGGCTTGTTGGTTGACTTCAAAATCAAGAAACTCTGGCCCAAGAAACTGCAGGCTCGCCTCAAACTGTGCCACATCAATAAACTGGCCTTCTCCCGTGCGGTGACAATGATCCAGTGCCGCCACCACAGACATCGTGGTAAAACGCTGAGCAATAAAATCGGTGTAGGCGCCATAGACCATAACAGGGTCCCGATCAGGCCAGCCGGTAATTTCATAAAACCCTGACATGGATGCCATTAAATTCCCAAACCCCGGATAAGAAGCCCTCGGCCCCGTTTGGCCTTGCATGCAGGTAGACAACATAATCAATCGGGGGTTATTTTCACTCAAGGCCTCGTAACTAAGCCCCCAGTTAGCCATGGTGCCCGGAGTAAAGCTTTCTATAATAACATCAGCCCATTGCGCCATTTCAAAAGCAATATCATGGGCCTCAGGCTTTTTCATATTCAGACCCAAGCCCAATTTAGAACAATTATAATCACCGTAAAACATCGAGCGATTAAAACCTGGGACTCCGTCTTTAAAGGGCGGCGCAGTTCGCAATATATCCGGATGGCTGGTAGAGTCCAAGCGTACCACCGTTGCCCCGTTATCGGCGAGGTAGCGCGCTGTCAAAGGGCCAACCCCGACCCAGGACATATCCCATACTTTTAATCCTTCAAATATCCGATTATTTTCCACAGTACGTTCTCCTGAATGTATTAGTGGGCATCTCTAAAAATAGTAATTTTCACTTGAGAGCAAGAAAGCCCCCGCACGGACGACTGCATGGATGCAGGAGGTAGAGCAATGCAGGATGCAATTGCCGAGAGCCGCAGTGTATAAGGCATACACGAAGATTCGAGTACGGAGCTGACGCGTGAAAAGTGCATTTTTAGAGATGCCCTAGTGGCGGTACGCGAGTAAACGGCTAGGACTCTACTAGCACAGGCTGCTGCGTTTCGGCCCGCTGCTCTTCGCTCCTCCTTGTGCTGCCTTTGAAAAACAAGTCATTGTGCTCCCCTAGCAGGGGCGCTCTTCGTCCGGTATTTAAAGGTGTTTTGGATAACTTCGCCCAGTCACCCGGATAATGCACCGTTTTACCGCTTTCTTCTTTAATTGCCGAGAAATACCCTCTGGCTTTAAGCTGCTCATCACTGCGGATATCTTCAATGGTACACACGGGTGCCAACATGAGGCGCTCTTTCAGGGAGCGCTCGTAGAGCGCTTCTTTAGTATGAAGGGGGAAAAACTGGTTGAATATTTCACACACTTTATCGAGTAATTTTCGCTTTTCTGCATCAAACAGAAGGGTCATGATTTCGATTTTTTTCCAGTCTATTTCGGTCAATGCTTTTGGGACTTCTATGTCGTCAGCCGCCCAACTCAAAAAGCCCTTGATGGTGGTACCACCGAGTGCGCCACCGGCCAACATCACGCAAACGTGCCCATCTTTTGCTTTGAAAACCATTTGCCATTTGATCGGCCCCATTTCCATAAATGCACCACTGCGTTGCATGTTTCGCCCTTCAAGCGGCGGAAACTGCGTTGCATTCATCAGCGCGCGAATTGTGGCCAGCTGCGATGAGACATCTATGTGCTGGCCTCTGCCTGTTTTTGCAGCATGATAGAGCGCCATAGTTGTGCTCACACTGCCTTCTGCGGCACCGTGTAAATAAGTTTGAGGAACTGACACCCTAACCGGCGCTCTGTCTTTATCACCTGTGACGTACATCATTCCAGACAAAGCAGAAAGAACAAGGTCGCTGCCAGAATGATGGGCATAGGGGCCCGTTCTACCAAAAGGTGATATCGAGGTAAAAACGAGCCGGGGGGTTTCTTTCCGCAAGGCATCAAAGCCGATGCCGCGTTCATCCATCCACCCAGTGGGGTGGGATTCAATCACCGCATCGACTTGCCTAGCCAGAAGACGGAACTTTTCTTGATCTGATTTTAATTCCAAATCGAGGGTAATGGATTTTTTACCCATGTTCATAAACCGCCAGTGCACGCTGGTATCAATCGCAATTTTAGAATCATCATGTGGTGCATCGATTTTGATGACCTCCGCACCAAGGTCTGCCAACCACTTTGAACACAATGACCCGCCGTCTGAGCACAGATCAAGAATTGTATAGGGTGCAAGAGAGCCTGATTTATTTTCCGCGTTATCCATCGCTATCACCTCGGTGCCCGTTATTTGAAAAACCAAAGAAACAGACTGCTTGACTCACTTGCTCCCATTCATGTGGTGTATTAAACACCCCCTTACCAAGTTGAAAATGTGGCACAGCTGCACGCCAACTAATTCGCCTCATTTTTTAAAAATTCAGCGCCCTGTTAAAGGGCGCCTCTAAAGATACCCATATCAAAACAAATCACCTGTCTGACACAATCAAATTTACAGCGTTGCAAATAGAATAACGTTACTGTACTCGAAAAGACCGAAATATTTATGCCTATATACGACATACCACCTTATAAATTTTTAGTGCTGAGCGATAAACGGATTAATGCCATGTCTACCATTGAGGCATCCCGCTTCCTCCAAACCATTCTGCGCAGACCAACCCTTGTCATTCGCCAACTAGTATCGTCTAATCACAATAGGGTAAGCGGTGGCATTTTTCCTATATGGGGTTTTTACCTCATTCATGGCATCGTGTGGTTCGCACCCGCGGGCACTCTTGGCCTCACGAAAAACCACTGTTTTTAAAAGCGTCCTCAACATTATTGAATTTTTCATGCTGGGTTAACAACAGGGCGAATTGGCATGCCTACCAAAACAAATAGGGAAGTAAAATGGAATTAGATATTTTTCAAATTGATGCCTTCACTGACCGAGTATTCGGTGGCAACCCTGCCGCAGTAATAGTTTTGGATGCGTGGTTAAACGATACCACCATGCAAAGGATCGCACTTGAAAATAATTTATCTGAAACTGTTTTTATTGTGCTATCAGATTCCGATAATCAAATTCGCTGGTTTACGCCGTCCGTTGAAGTAGACCTGTGTGGTCATGCAACGTTAGCGGCTGCCTATGTTTTATTTAACTATGATTATATCTCAGGTAGTACGGTTAACTTTCAAAGTAAGAGTGGCGTTATATCCGTTGAATCCAATGGGAATTTACTATCCTTAGACTTTCCCTCAAGGCCCGCTACGAACACTGTTGATTTGAAATGTTTGCATAGTGCTTTAGGGATTAAACCATTAGAAGCATTTCAATCAAGAGATACGATGGCTGTTTTTTCCTCGCAAGAGGAAATCGAGGCAATATCACCTGATTTCGAGCTGGTAAAAAATATCGATACGTTTGCCATTATTGTTACGGCGCCGGGTAATGATTGTGATTTTGTCTCTCGATTCTTTGCACCTGCGGCCGGAGTCTTGGAAGACCCAGTGACTGGCTCAGCCCATTGCACCCTAGCGCCCTACTGGGCAAATAAACTTAATAAGGAGTCACTCGTAGCAAAGCAACTTTCGAAAAGGGGTGGCAAACTTTTCTGTCACGTACGTGGAGACAGGGTTATTATTAGCGGGAATTCTGTTGCGTATATGAGAGGGAAAATAAACATTTAACTTTTCAAATCAAGGTGAGAGCTGGAGAAAATATTTCCTTGCTAAATAGCGGTGCGGAAAAACTCATCATTCATAAACATCTTGTTTTCCATTTTCAGCCTCAAGTTCCCCGCTGGAGGGGGTTACACTAAACATCACTCAAGACTAAACACTTTAGCTGTTTAATTGAATATCAGATTACGTCCCTTGCTTGCCTGACTAATCAAATTCCAAAAGGCTCTGGGTGCACTTGAACATTTGACTAAAAGTACGCCCTTAGCTCCACACCGAGGGTTCTCGATAAACCTGAGAACTCACTGCTTGCATGTTTGTCAGGTAGCGATACACTCATATTAAATTCTGTATTATTAGAAAGGGAGTGATTTATATCCATATAAAATATTTCTGCGTTATTATTGACGTTAAACATCCAAAGAAATTGTAAATACGTTAATGCTGACAACTGATACCCTTGCCCCATTGCGAGGTATTCTCTACCTAGATAGGGACTAAGGTTATTACTGTTATTTGCCAACAATTCGGGTATGGAAAAAATCGTTTGTTTTTTTCCATACCCGTTAAAATAATATTCTACGCGTAGGTCAAAACTGTTTTCCCAGCGGTGCTCAAGGCCGACGGTATAGCTCTTAACGATCATCTGCTCATTTTTACTGGGTTTGTCTTGGTTCACCAACTGCCCCTCGGCGCGAACACCCAGCCAGTTAAACAATTCACCCTGCAAACCGAGAGCGGCATAGGCTTGTTCATACACCGTACCACCCATCAGTGACCACTCAAAGTTCCCGAGCACATTGCTGTAGTGGATGAGTAGCGAGCCCCTGTCTGCCACGCTGCCTTCCATCGCTGATGGGTTACCCGTCACGAGAAACAAATCAAACTGACCTAACTCTCCCACATCACGATTAAACCGAAATGCATCCACCCCCGGTTTGTAAATGCGATAGAAGTTACTGGATCCAAAGGGCGCAAAAATGTCATTGGGTGAGAAATAGAAAGTGCTTGCGAGATTAATTGCTTGCCGGCCGATCGTCACTCCCATGCCGTCGTGGGCATACTGGAGATTAAGTCGATCTATATCTGTCAGAACGATAGGTGCACGATCATGCTGCTCGCAAAATATTGCGTGGCGGGTGACGCCCGATTGACAGAGGCCAGAGGCATTTACGGGGGGCCATTGATCTCGATTGTCGTAAAATACAAGGCCGTGGCCTTGAAAAGACCACTGATCAGTGGCCCTGTAGTTCAACGCGCCTCTCAGTGAAGCAGACTGAGAGTAGCTGCTCTGTCGTTGCGCAAGTAGGCCGAGTTTTGGTGCCGTTTCCGATAGAGCACCCAACCTTAATATCGCATCAAAGTCGAAAGCATCGCTTTGAAAAAGAGGTGCCGCCACACTTTGCTGCGAGATGAGCGGGGCCAACAGAAACACACAGGCGTTATTTTTAAGCCATTTAAAAAAAAGCATTTGCGTGATATCGGATTCGAGAGGACGTTCTTTCATCTTCAGGGCCAAATTTATGCGTATACGTTACCTAAGGGCGCTTCTAAAAACACAGGGTTCAAGCAATCGTTACGTGACCGGTTTGAGCAATTACTAGGCTCACTGAATGGTTACGCGCAATGTATGTAACACTTAAATCCAAATGATAGGACCTAACATTATGGGCCTGCAAGAGCATTCAGCACCTCTTTGGCATCTCCAAAGATCCGCTTTTCAGAGGCCCTTAGTCCTACTTTCCCTACTATTGAGGCAATGTAGATCTCAATGGCTCTCCCCCATATGCGAAAAGGTATAATCCCTCCATTTTATGGCTTCTGCTTTGGTACGCGCATCAAGGGCGCTTTTCTCAAAAGCCACTTGCGCAGCCGGATAATTTTCTAGCTCAAACTCAGCAAGCCCGATTAAAAGATAACACGCCCCGAAATTTTTTAATGTTTTATCTGCCAAAGCCTTTTCTGTTGCACTTATTACGGCTTGCCAGCGGTTTAATTCTCGATAGGCTTGGGCTAATTGAAAGTAAGTATCGCCATCACCGGTTAGGGTAGCGGATTGCTTTAACACGACTAGTAACTTTTCGTATTCACGGGCATTCAGCCAGGCAGTACTGAGCATTTGCAATGTATCTTGATTGGCCTTGATGCTGCCAGATGCCAAGCCCTTTTCTAAAATCATCCCCCCTCGCAAGGGGTTTTCGTGATAAAGGTGAAGCTGGGCTAGGTGAAGTAATTTTTTTTGTTCAGTGATAAGCCCATTGGTATAAGCCAGATCAAGTACGGCCAGGGCCTTTTTCTCTTCACCCTCGGTGTTCAACATATAAAATAGCTGCATCCAGTATTGTTGGTTTTCTGGAAAGTACTCAATCGCTTGTTCTAACAACTTGATAGCAAGCCAATTTTTGTTGGTATGCTGATACAGGCTCAATAATAACTGGTAATGCATTTCTTTTTGGGGTTTCTCCAGAGCGAGTGCTTTTTTTGCTGCAGGAATTGCCTCTGGGTATTGCTCCATCGCAACGTAAATAGACGCCAAAAATTGCCACGGCTCTGGCTTTAGCATCTTCGACTTTTCAGCTTTGGATAACCAAATTGTTAGGTGTTGCAGCGCTTTTACGTAAGCGTCAGCCTGCCTGTGCAGCTGGGCAAGGGTGTAGTGGATAGCAAGCAAGTTGGTCTCAGGTAAAGCAGAAAGCTTTAATATGTGTTCGTAGACCCCTATCGCTTGAGTATAATTCTCAGAGCGCAGGTAGATCCCTGCCAACATCTGCTGAAGAATACTTTTTTCATAGGGGTTAAGTGTTTTACGCTTAAGCACCTTTAGACAACGCGCTTGCGCACGTTGCATCTGGCCCTGATTGACCAAGGAGTCAATCTGTTGCAATTGCTTATAGGTAGCGGGGCTGACCGTCATAGCATTTGAGCCAAATGCAACAGGCAGCCCTGCGAAGCTCAGCACCAGCAGGAAGCCCAAGGCAGCCCTAATCACGCGCCTGGACAGCTTCATTTCTTTTTCTCGATACTAAAGGTAAGGCTCTGCGTCCCCTCTCTTTCAACGACAGTGCCGCCCACAATTTTTGGCTTGAACTTCCAACGAGAGATAGCCCGTAACGCAGAAGAATCGAACATCCCTTTGGGGGAGGCTTCAATAACATGAGGGTTTTTCACGGTACCCGTTGTGGTAATGGTGAACCCGACTTTTACCCAACCCTCAACACCCCGCTTTGCAGCACGATGCGGGTAAATGGGCGGCACCCGGAATAAAGGAATGATTTCTTCGTCAACGGCGATGCCGCCCAAAGACAGGTTGATCAACCCCGTAGGCAGGTTTGTACCCCCCATCGCGGGAATACGCAGCGGCGGTAAGGCCTCCCCTTTTGGCGCTTTTATTTTTATTTGCGTGCTGTGTATCGTTCGGGGAGTAGGCGGCTTAATTTGGGCTGGTTTAGCGGCTTTACGCTTTTTAGTTTCAACGGATTCCTTTCGTTTTATGCGAATAAACTGGATAGGCTGTAAGAGCGCTGCGGAAACAACCGCGCTGTCGGTATGATTTTGCAAGGTCATACGTTGCATAAAATAAAACAAACCATAACTGGCTACCATCGCTGCAAGCAATGCAAGAGGGTAACGCAGCAAGGCAGCGCGTCTCATCTCCATCAGTCTTGCGCTTCGGTGGCCACGGCCACATTCGTGACACCCGCTAGGCGTATTTGATCCATCACTTCGATAAGGGTACCCGTTTCGGTACGTTTATCCGCTTGCACCACCACCGAGCCTTGGGGGTTTTCAGCGTGTAAACGTTCGACATTGGCCCGCACTGCCCGTTTATCGATTTTCCGATGGTTGATCCACACATCACCGACGGCGGTGATGGCAACAAATAGTGTGACATTTTTTTGTAAGGTGCCGGTTTCCGCTCCTGGACGCAATACATCGACCCCCGCTTCTTTGACAAAAGAAGCGGTGACAATAAAAAAAATCAACAAAATAAACACCACATCGAGCATGGGTGTCATGTCTACGACAGAGTCATTATCGCTACCTGAAACCATTCTTTTTCGGCGCATGTTATTTCCCGATTAAAAGTCCCGATAACGAGCAAAATAAGGGAGGCACGAAGGCGTTAGTCAATGGCCATCTCCCGTGAAAAATCATCCATCAATCGTTCGATACGCTTTGTTAGCAAATGCACCCAATACAAACCAGGGAGTGCCACCACTAAACCCGCCATGGTAGACAAGGTGCACTGCCCTACGCCTGCCGCCATCGCCCGCACATTGCCTGAGCCACTGACCGCCACCACATCAAAAATTTCGACCATGCCGATGGTGGTGCCAAGCAAGCCCAAAAGAGGTGATACTGTAACCAGGGTACTGATAAAACTCAATGTGGCACTCAGGGAAACCCGCGCCTCAGACTCCAACTGTGCCCGGATTTTTTTTCGGCGTGGCGCTTCGTAGCATGCGACCGCCTGCCAACGTACGGTGAGCGGCTGCAAGACAGAGGAGTAAGCGAAATACAACGTCCATATTCGTTCGCAAATAAGCAGCCAAAGCACAATGCTGGTCAACAAAATATAGGGCAGTACAACACCGCCACTATAAAGCAGTTCGTTGATGCCCTCATAGCCGGGCAAATAAGATGACAACACTTTGCTCACGGTGCCTTCGCTACGCTTTGTCTTGCCGCTGCCGAACTAGGAGCGGCCTGAGCGACAATACCCGCTGCTTGTTCTTCTAATAACTCCACTAAAATACGGGAACGACTATTTGCAATACTATGCAGCAAAAGAATAGGTATTGCCGTACCCAAGCCCAGCGCGGTGGTCACCAGAGCCTGACTAATCCCCCCCGCCATAAGGCGTGCATCGCCCGAGCCAAACAAGGTGATTACCTGAAAAGTTTCGATCATGCCCGTCACGGTGCCCAATAAACCCAAAAGGGGCGCCATACTGGCAAGCACTTTAATTGTACCTAAGCCCCGACGGAGGCGGCTGGCTGTGGCGAGAATAATGTTATCAAACTTTATCTCTAAGTGTTCGATGTCCAAGGTGGGGTAGCGTTGAGTAATCTCGAGAATTTTCCCTAATGCATTGTCTGGGGAAGGCTTGTCCAAGTTAGCGAGCTGTTTACGCAAACGGCTTTCAGCCAGCGCCAGTGTGACCAATCGCACTAATGCCAACAATGAAGCAATGGCGGCAATGCCAAGAATAATGTAACCGATCATACCCCCTTGCCCAATGCGCTCTAGTATCGAAGGCCGCTGAATTAACAAGGCTAAAATGGCACCCCGAGACGGGTCAATGGGTACCAGGACCTCTCCTTCGTCATCAAACTCGACATAGCGCTTTGCAGCGCTTCGGTAATCATTGCGGGGCTGACGCGACAGCTCGTTAAAGCCATGGGTGGCACGGTTATAGTTGAGGAATTTACCGGCTTCATTAAAGGCAACAAAGGGGCCGATACGGGTGACAGTTTGGCGGCTCACAAGACCTTGGTCATCAATCACGTCGGCTTCGTATCGCAGATTACGGCCTTGTTCGCGCATTTCAACCAGCATCAATTGCCACAGGCTCGACAAGTCCTCTGTTTCTGGCAGTACTTTGTTTTTTTTAATATTTTCTAGCAATGCCATGCGTTGAGGCAGGTGGCTACTGATAAGGGAGTTTTCAAATTGGGCATGGGTATCACTCGATACTTGCCGCACCACACCCAGTAATTCATTAAATGTACCGAGGCGCTCCTTATAGAGGGCTTGCTTTTCAACCAGCTTGGTTTCATTCGTATTAAAACGCTCTTCAAACTCAGCGCTTTTGTTTTCTGCGTATTGCAGTGCTTCGCGTAAACGCTTCAGACTTTGCTTTTTTTCTTTAAGGTTGCTGCTGAATACGGCTTCGCGATTTCGTGTGATGACTCGTTGTGCATTGGCTTCTGCCTGTGCGCTTTTTAATACGGCAGATGTTTCTGCAATACTGGTGCCTGAAAAAGAAACCAGTGCGATCAATACAATAAGAAGGCGCTGTTTGATCATTGTGCAGCCTCCCGTTGTTGTTCGGCTTTGGGCACGGGCAATAACAACAGCTCAGGCGCTCGTTGGTTATTGGCGACCAAGAACGCTTTTTTGATTTCTCGGTGGGTTTTTTTATCTACCGGGCGCCACGCTTTCTGTATTGGGTTCCACCGAGCAATGTCTTTGTTGTTCTGACTTTTGTAAAAAAGTAGGTTGCGGCCAATGCGCAGAAAATCCACAACCTGTTGCGAGTCAGCCAACGGCCCTTGGTAAACCTCTAGGGTACGGCCAAACTCACTTTCTATTTGATAAGCCTCAAGCACACGACGGAATTTTTCTGCCACGCTGACATCGGCGCGGTTAAGCATGGCATTAAGGTGCTGAATGCGTTCGCTACGCTCCTTGGGAAGAAAGGGGGTGTCTGTGGCGATAAACGCCTCCAGGTTTGCCAGCATGTCCTCCACCAGCGGCAGCATTTCTCGGTCGAGGTGGGTCACTCGCTGGGTTTCTTCTGTCAGCCGGCGAAGTTCTTCATGTTGATGGCCAATAAGCGTTGCCATACGCTGATTATATTTTTTAAGGGTTTTGAGTTTTTGTTGATGGGCCTTTATTTCTGTTTCAAGGGTTTGCGTTTCATCATCTAGCCCATCGATGGCCTGCTGTGAGCGAATACCGGAATAGATAGTTTTAGCCTGTTGCCGCTGAGCCTTTTCGACCTGGCTAACAGCGGCAATGCTCACGTTAACGGGCAAGAGTAGTACGGTGCAAGCGATGATTTGAAGGCTGCGTTTAAGTACTGGGCTTCGTCGAGCGCTGGGTCGTCTATCTTTCATAAGCAATTTAAAGGTTCCTATAACTTCAGCTGGTTAAAAACACAAAAGCACCTCTAAAAATACATGCTTTTTTATCAGAACAAGGAAGTCCCTCTGGGCAAACTACAGCGTATAAGATATGCACTGTAGTTTGACCAGAGGTTATGGGCCGCACCAAACCAAGTAGAAGGCAGGTGCCCGTATGCGTACACGCTTTCGTAGGGCAACCGCAGGGTATAAAAAAGGGCGTTTTAAACGCCCTTTTTTATACTTTTGCCGTGATGGTGGATGTTACCACTCTAAGCTCGCCGTAATAAAGACGTTACGCCCTTGCCCCGGTATCCTTTCACCTTTTGAGATTTCTCCTGAGTCAACTCGGCTGTATCCAGTCAGGTGCTGCCGATATTCATTATCGAGTAGATTTTCAACACCGCCCATTAACTCTAGGTTGTGGCGTAAAAGATAGCTGCCTTTCAAATTAATCAGGCTGTATCCCGGCGTTGCTTTTTCACTATTGGTTGCTGACACTTCGTCTTGCGCGGCATAACCTTCAAGCTCACCCACAACTGCCCATTTATCTTTCTGGTAAGACAGTGCTAATAAGCCGTTTAGAGGGGCAATTCGATACAGGTTGTCGCTGATGTCATCACGCTCACCGCGCACATAGCTAATCTGACCATCAAGGCTGATTTGGCTGTTAAATTGACAACCAAAAGGGGCATCCAAGCCATACAGCACCGCATCCACATTGGCATATTGCAAGGGCGTCGGATCCATCATACTGGCGCCAAGTACGGCGCTATCGGTAGTCGAAACACCTTGAATATAATCACTCACCACATGGTAAAAAACACGCGGATCAAAATAGGCGGTTTGATTGTCCCAGGAGAAACCCAGCTCTATTTGATGCGCCACTTCCGGTAATAAATTGACATCCCCTACATAGCTATTCCCATCAGCAAGGCCACCGGTAGACTCTAAAGGCAACCACAAATAACGCTCTTGATAACTGGGGCTGCGCGTTTTTTGTGCTATGCCAGCTTCCAATGCGAGGGTATCCGTTAGCGTATAAGTGGTATTGAGTACCATGTCCATATTGGTATCAGATTGCTGTTTGTCTGCGCTATTAAATCGGTTCACCAGTTGTGCGGCTGCACCCATCGGCATCATCATGGCCATGCTGCTGCCCACGTTGGCAGAGTCCATTTCGACCCGTGTTAAACGAAGGCCTAGATTGAGCGACAACTTATCATTAGCCTGACCATCCCATTGAGCAAACAAGCTGGTGCGATCACGCTGGGCTTCGTTAAAGTTTTTCACGTACCACATGGCATTGGTCGGGTCGGTAATGGTGGCATCGTGAGAAGCGCTGTCACCATCCAGCCCCAGTGTGAATATGCCATCTTCAAAGGGCGAGGCAAAATTTACACCAAAACCAGCGCCTTCAACCGTTGCCGTGTTCATGCGCATCATAGGTGACATCATAGGCATCATGCCCATCGACATATTCATCATCGGCGGTGTGCGAAGCCCGTAGTTATCCATCACGTGCTCGCCATCCACGCTTAGTATGTGCATTTTTAGCTGTCGCTCATCTGCTAGGTTCACAGTAAGACCAATTCGGTTGCTAAGCGATTCAATGGAGACAATGTCCATCGGCAGTGCCGGTGTACCTGCTTCAGCGGTGTCGTTTAAGTGACTAGTGAAGTCTAAAACGAAATTATGGCGCTGGTAGCTGTAACCTAAGCCATAAGTTGCGCGTTCATATTCAGTGGGGGAAACATCTCCGCCGGGGTATTCATAATCGTCACCCTGCTCTGCACTGATACTCAAGTTGGCACGATGGTGTGAATTGGCAAGCCCTTGAAACAATGCCAACTGACTGCCTTCGCTGGCGCTTCTATAGCCAACCGAGACCTTGCCCGTACTCTCTAGGCTTTTTGTCTCACCGAAGTCATTCGAAATCGGGCTTACTGAGATACTGCCACCAATGGTTTCTAAACCACTGCTTACAGGCGCGATACCCCGCTTTAGTTCAATGGATTTAAGCAAAAGTGGGGGGATGTGGCTTAAGGGGGGGTCCATGGCATTGGGGCCGCTGGATTTAATATGAACGCCGTCAACCATCACATTGACACGGCTTCCAAAGGAACCGCGGTATTGAGCAATGCCGGTAAGGGGGCCGTTCCGGTTAACATTAGCCCCGGGTAGGCTACGCAAGTAATCGGCCGTGTCGCTGGGCACTAACAATTGTAAATCCAACTCTAACGTGTCTTCGACTTGGGTAGCTGCGGTCACTTCGATTTCAGGCAGTGCCAACGCATCGGCTTGCTCTTCTGCAGCAAGGTTTGCGCTATAGCTGGCGATGGCAAATGCCAATGCGCTCAGGCCAAGGTGTCGGATGGGTTGTCTAGGTAAAACTTTATTCTTGTGGATGACTCGCATAAGGCCTCGCTCAGTTTGATTGGTAAAAACACATACACCAACACTCTGGGGATCGCCCCTTTCGGCCT
>JAHRVS010000424.1 GCA_019090565.1 Gammaproteobacteria bacterium | reverse complement strand
GTTTTTCATATTTTCCGTATGAAAAACCCAATACGTACCGCTGCGCATTTTGTAGTGCATCATACATTGATGGTTCGTTGGCCACCGATGCACTGCCGCTCACACGCACGAGAACCTGGGAAAACCCCGTCTTCATTGCTTGCTCTCGTTCAGATTGCTGTTGCGTCGAAACACCGACTGATACGTTAAATAACTGTTTCATTTCAACAGCAAAGGCATTAGGGGGCGTGTAAAGCAAAGCTATAAGAACAAATATGGTTAGAAAATATTGTTTATTCATCAAAACCTACGTAAAAATTATATGAGGGGTTCTTGCTGGTTTAGTTCGTGCTATAGAAGTTTAGACGCCCTCATGAACGTTCATCATCTGGTGTTTATTAGTTAGAATGCGCTCAAACCAGAAAACTCCATCAGTCTATATTGCCAATACTTAAATACACCTATGTCCCTATAGACGCGGTATTCTAAGCTCGTTTTACGGCTTTTTTTGGATAGCCATCGACTTTCAAAGTAGTCAGCCAGGTTTTCAAACTCCTGATGTGTACTGGGGCCACGTAACTCCATATTGGTTTCTAGGTTAAAACCATCAATGTTACGCCGTGTGTAGTTCGCTGAGCCAAGAATAACCCGACTATTGCCGTCTTTATACCGAGCCAGCAGCATTTTGCTGTGACACTGTTCACCTTGCGTTAAACACCACCGAATTGAAATGCCCAGCTTCGCCAACTCATGGGCCGATGGCCGGTTAGGAATACCGTTTTTCTCTCGACCGAAAGCATCTTTGTTAGGGTCAAGTAACAATCTAATTGCTACGCCCCTTTTTTTAGCTGAACCCAGTGCCGCAATAATATCGCGTTCACCAAAGTAGAACATCGCAATATCGATGGCATCCCCAGCCATACTTTCGTTTACAGCATCGAGCACAGCCTCTTTAATGGCGCGTTCGGTAATAACGCGCAAAGTGACTTCGCTAGCATCCATAGCTTGGCTTCCCTGAAAAGATGAGAGCAACCCCCCTCCCCCAGAAAACGCCACCACCGTACGCTCTGTACGTAATAGATCCACAACAGCTTGACCGGAAAAACGTACTGCGAGATTTTCATGTGCACCGCTGCCATCATGAGGGTTTGCCGACCCCACAATCGCAGTCATTTCTTGATCGTTTACTCCAATGACCACCTTGCGGTGATTGGCTTTAAAGTTAATTAGCGACAACATACTTGCCAAAGGCACCTTCCCCTTGTCAAAGGGGTTTGGCAGCCGCCATTTTGGCACATAATTTTTGGATGCAAACAGCACTCTCCACAGAGGAGAATACAGCGTATTACTATCAGGTAATTGTTCCAAATCTGTGATTACCACTTGAACACCTGCCTTTTTCAAGCGCTCCAGATAAGGCGACGATACCCCCCCGTAAACCGTATTCACTGGGTCAGTGATTAGAATTACATCACACTCAGGGAAACTGGCTTTTTTTTGCAGTAAAGCCTGAGTTAACTCTTCGGAAAGTGGCCTGGGACTGCTTATCTGACTGCCCTTGAAGTCGTTAAATAGAAACATATCCACTAGAACCAGGCGTGTGGATTGTTTGATCAAGGCGTAAACCTGATCAAAAATCTCGTGCTCCATTACCCGTTCATTATTTGCATTGAGAAAGGTTTTGTCGTACAAAAAACGAACATCTTGAGCGGGATGAAACCCCCCTTTGAACGAAGTACCGCTTGGAGTCGACACTAATGGTCCAGATAATGCAGCGCCAGAAGCCATTAGCAGCACAAGCCAAAACACCCGCAAAAATTGGAATTTCATAATATGGATAAGCAAACCTATATATGAGTATGACTTATCGTTGCACAAAAACAGTGGGCCGTAATACAAAGCCCATGCATGAGTTTTTTATGGGCTGGTACACATTTACACCTGTCGCTTCAATTTACGCAGTTTATATTCACTGCATCGGATTCAATTGTCCTATATTTTATCCATAACCACCACAACACGACGATTATGAGAGCGGTTAGACGATGTTTTGTTCGTTAAAATCGGCGTGCCCTCACCATGATAGCGCATACTGATCATCGACTCATCAACACCCGCTTGAACCAAAGCATCTTTTACCGAGGCGCCACGTTTTCTAGATAGCTCCCAGTTATGCCCACGACGCCCCTTGCTATCAGTATGGCCATCTACATAGATATGCCCAACGTCTGAGTCTTCAAGCACGTATTCTGCTATCGTCGCCACATGTTTTGCCATTATAGGAGTGAGGCGGTAATGGTCCGTCGCAAATAAAAAGGCACTACGGTTTAATTGTTCAAAATTCGCAGGCAATAAATCGGCCACACAGTTGACATAATCCCGATAGGCATCACCAAAATTCACCGCCGATACATCAATGGTAATATCATGGCCATCGTACCACCCCCCATGGGTAATGCTTGGAAACATCCCATCCTCAAGCTCTGCCAGCAAGCGGTTCGCGAGCTGATCATCAAAGCGGACCGGCATAGACCCCAGATCATTGCTTCTACTTGCAAGGAACCTATTCTGATTACGAGGCCGCCAGCTCGGCGGAATGGATTCCACATTAACCTCACCTTTTGACTCTATCGATTTTTTAGATTTCAAGAAAAAACGCTGCTCATCTCCCGCCCTATAGCTGAATACCGCCTCGCCATAGGTGGGCACCGCCTGCCATAATCGACATTCTAGGCGGCTCATGCTCAGGCGCCAATTCGCCACATCGACTCTGGCACGATACCCGTGAGCCTGAGTGATAGTCGGTACGATTAACACGACTGCGAGCAGAAGAAGGCTAAACTTAATTTTCATTCAATACTCCTAATGGATTGGGCTCGGAACAAGCGAAAAAAGGTCAATTAAACAACACACTGATTGATTCCACAAAGGCATATCTCTATCATCGGCAGCTCACAAAATATGTTTAAGGCTATCTGCACATGAATCAACTACAAATCACCC
>JAHRVS010000423.1 GCA_019090565.1 Gammaproteobacteria bacterium | reverse complement strand
TCGTACGCTCGATTACAGTGAAGAGCAGGATAAATTCATATCTGAAGAGGATGAAAGCTGGTATGCGAATACTGTTGATTGAAGATGAGCCAGCAATTTGTGAACAGCTCAGCCGTGTTTTGAGTGCAGATGGCTTTCGCTTGGAGGTGGCGGAGGACGGAGAGAAGGGGCGCTACTTAGGGCTGGAGTATACCTTTGATGTCGCCATTATTGACCTTGGTTTACCTAAGGTGACGGGTTTGGAGCTGATCAAAGAGTTTCGCGAGGCGGGGAAAACATTTCCAATTCTTGTATTGACCGCTCGTTCAGACTGGAAAACTAAAGTGGAGGCCTTGAATCTTGGGGCCGATGATTACCTGGTGAAGCCTTTTCAAACGGAAGAGCTTCAAGCACGCTTGCAGGCCCTTATCAGGCGCAGCGCGGGCTTTTCCAGCTCAGAGATGCAAGTGGGTGGGCTGTGCTTAGACACGAAAACCCAGCAAGTGACTATGAATGAGCGAGTGCTGGATTTAACGGCTTACGAATATAAAATCCTTGAGTACATGATGCTGCATTCCACGGAGGTGATCACCAAGACCGCATTGATCGACTACCTTTATGATCAGGATTTTGATCGCGACAGCAATGTTATTGAGGTTTTTATGGCGCGCCTGCGTAAGAAGCTTGATCCGGCAGGGGAATTGAAGATAATAGAAACGCTGCGTGGACGAGGTTATCAATTTAATCTGGATGATCTGTCATGAATTTTTCTACGTGGTGCCATATGGGGCCGAGCTAGTATCACACTAGCAACCTGCTAGGAAATAAAACACGAGTTTTTAACCCCCCGCTTCTTAATAATCCTTAGGCCTAATTAGCTAACATGAGACTATGGACTAACTTTTCTTTGAGGGCGCGCCTGTTATTAGTGAGCGCTATTGTCCTCAGTTTTTTCTTTACGGTCTTGGCGGTCGCGGTCAGCCAGACATTCGACCTGTATTTGCAGGATAACGCCAGAGAGCGTCTTAAACTTCAAATATTTAATTTGATTTCTGTAGCTGAGATTAATCCAAATGCACAGCTAAGCTTGCCTGTATATTTAAGAGAGCAACGTTTTAACCAAGCGCACAGTGGTTTATATGGCATTGTCCTCAATGATAAGGGCCGAGTTATTTGGCGTTCTATTTCAGCAAAAAGCTTGCCGGTTAAAAACTTAAAGATCATACCTCGGGGCCAATGGAGTTACGAAAGGCTCGATAGTGTTAGCGGGGAATCCATGATATTACTGAAGTATGGTATTAGCTGGGAAGCATCAGGGGCGCGAGCAAAAAACCACAACTATAACATTATAGTGTTAGAGCGATTGCGTCCTTTACGAGAAGAAATTCAAGGTTACCGCTTATCCATATTTTTTATTCTTATTTTGTTGCTTTCAGTGCTGTTAATTTTGGAAGCATTTATTTTGCGTTGGGGTTTGAACCCTTTGCGCAAGCTAACCAAAGATTTACGTAAACTGGAATCCGGTGGTGCGAACCAGCTTGAAGGTGACTATCCGAAAGAGTTGAACCCGTTAGTAGGAAACCTTAACTTGCTGCTTGCAAATGAACGCGAGCAAAGGCAACGGTATCGCAATACCATGGCGGATTTGGCGCACAGTTTGAAAACGCCATTGGCCGTTTTGAAAGGTTTGGAAAATGATCCGCTTAAAAAGAGCAATGTTGATATATGCGGCAGTATTAACGAGCAAGTTGAACGTATGGATAATATCGTTCAGCACCAATTGCAGCGGGCGGTTTTAGGAAGCCAAACATTGCAGACAAATTGGATAAAGTTAGCGCCCTATGTTCAATCTACACTGCAGGCCCTAGAGAAAATTTATGGCGAAAAAAGAATACAAGTCAATCAGCATGTGAGCGATGACCTGTCATACTGCGGCGATGAAAATGACCTGATGGATATTCTTGGGAACTTACTCGATAACGCCTTTAAACAGTGCCAGCAACAAGTGGACTTCACTGCATGGGAAAAAAGCAACAAGCAGACGCGTTTTTTAATCCTCCAGGTGGAGGATGATGGGCCGGGTGTGCCAGAGCAAAGCCGCACCGAGATTTTAAAGCGGGGCGTCAGGCTCGATAGTCGAGCAGCCGGCCACGGGGTGGGCTTGGCAACAGTGATGACCATTATTGAAGGTTATCGAGGCAGGCTTGAGATCGATGACTCTTATTTAGGTGGCGCGTTATTTAGAGTGATTTTGCCCCTAAAGTAAAGCGTATCGTTTGCAGGTTCTACCGTTAACAGCAAGGGCTATCCCTCATAGTCATCGCTGTGTTTTTCTGTTCGTCGTTAAAAGGCAGCGTGCTACCGCAACCTTCGAAAATCCCGTAGTGGTGATCAAAGTTACCAATAAATTCAAAGTGTTTAGAAAAGCGTGTGTGCTGAAGCATTCGCCAGGTATTGCCGCAAACCGGAAATATTCGCCCGGTTTCGATACGGTGATGTTTGTCGAGATTAAAATAGGTGGGGCATTCCCGAATACTGCCCTTATAAATGACAGCCTGACCGTAATCCTCGCAATCTGTTTCCAGCTGACCCAGTTTAAAAAGCCGATAAGTGGCCGAGAAAAACCGTAAGCGTTCGAGTCGATTCACGAGTGCTGGATCAGTGATGGCAAGTGGGCGGTCTTCCACTAATCGAGGGTCTTGAAAGCCGGCTTGTTTTGATAGGGTTAAAAAATCATTCCAGTATAATGCGCCGGCAAGGCACTCGCCATACAATATGGGGTCATTTTGGAGGCTTTTCGGAATGCGCCGATTAACGTAGACATCTGAAAAGTAAAACTCTCCTCCTTCTTTAAGTAAGCCATAAACGCCTTCTAGTACGGCATTTTTATCGGGTGATAAGTTTACGACGCAATTAGAAATAATGATGTCGAAACTAGCAGGTTCGAGGCCTAATTCATCCAATTTTTCAATATAGCCCTGCAGCAGCGTCACATTATCAAAACCGAAGGCCTCGCTGTGGAAGGCCTGGTGTTTTTTGGCTATGTCCAACTGCTCACTTGTCATGTCAACACCTACTACCGATCCGGTGGGGCCGACTAATTGCGCAAGTAAGTAAATATCTCGACCGGTACCGCAGCCTAGATCGAGAATTCGACAGCCTTCTAATTGTTGGGGGCAAACAAGACCGCAGCCATAATAGCGAGACAATACGTCAGGATGAATTTTTCTAAGGTGAGGTTTTAACCAGTCTGCGACATTGCTGGTATCACAACAGGCGGAGGTTTTTAAATCATCCGTACTCTTTAATTGTTTACCATAATAATCTTTTACGACTTCATGCATGCGCATTGTCCTGTGTGCTGAATTGGCTGATTTTGTTTTTTATAGAACGGGGTAGATGCTGTAGATCATTGGGTTCGTCTATATCATAAAGCGTTGGTAGAGTGGCTACGTTCCATTTTAATGTTTCCATACGTGCCAGGGTTGATGTGCAGACGGTGTCTGTGCTCCATGCAATGCCTTCGAACAGACTGGGGTGGTAGGCATTAAGCCCCAAAAGTGCGTAGCCGCCATCGAAAGTCGGCAGTATAACAGCATCATTTTTGGACAATGCCTTAGCCGCCTGCGTGAGAGTATCACTGTCGAGGGCAGGGCAATCTGTTCCAATTAGGATGACAGAAGAGCCCCCTTTAATCACCCTGGCTGTGGTTCTGGCCATGCGTGTGCCGAGGTCTCCTTCACCTTGTTGGCTGAAAGTGAGTGTGTCGCAAGGCAGATTAATGTGCTGCCACGCCTTATTGCTGATGGGGGGGCTTACACAAAGTTCTACATCACCCACAGATGAAGCCAGTGTTTCTTGTAGTGTATGGCGCAGCAGGATGCCAGCAAGGTTCGCTGATCCTTCATGGCCCAAAGCGGGGCTTAAGCGGGTTTTAGCAAGCCCGGGAAGTGGTGCTTTTGCAAAGATAACAATAAGAGTGGGTTTCATAACACCAATTTTATTTAACTCGGTTAACTTGGGTATATTGTTTTTTAAGGGTTTCAGGAGGCGCGCCTAACCAATAGGCAAGGCGTAAGCGCCACATTAATAGGACGGTGGCAACAACCCCTTGGGTTTCCCAGCGCCGCCCAGACGTCGAAATTTTAGTCGTGATGCAATGGGGCTGGCCCCACTTCTTTAGACGTGCTGTTAGTGCAATGTCTTCCATTAAATCCTGTTCGGGAAAACCACCTACTTGTTGGAAAAGCGCTCTTTTTACAAAAATACCTTGGTCCCCCGTGGCAATGCTCGTCATGCGGGAGCGTTGGTTTATGAACCAGGCGATGACGTTTAGTAGTGGGTGCTTTCCATCTATGTGTATATCAAAGCGGCCCCAGAGGTACTGACCAGATTGTAGCGCTTCGATGATGTCAGTGTCAGCGCTATCCGGTAGGCGGGTATCCGCATGAAGAAAAAGCAGGGTGTCGCCTGTAGCGGTGGCAGCACCGGCATTCATTTGATTGGCTCTCCCCGCAGCGGCGCGAAGAACGGGGAACCCATGCTGCTTTGTGATAGCGAGGGAGTCATCTTCGCTGCCACCGTCAATGAGAATGATTTCGCACCCTTTGTCTTTAAGCACTTGAAGGTGTGAGCACAGCTTGGGCATCTCCTGGGCCTCGTTAAGAAAGGGGACAATGATAGACAGCATCGTTGGTGCGCCAGTGTCATTATTGCTTGTCATTCAAACGCCAGTCGTAATCTAAATAAATGATATCGATTTCACCATTCTCCAGTTTTTGTTTGGTTTCTGCCGATAATGATAGGCTGCCTGCGTAGTGCGCAAAGAATTTTTCCAGAGAATAAAATCCCTGCCAACCCTGTTCGAAATCTTTTTTGTACCACTTGAAAATCGAAGAGACCATGAGTGTCTGTTTTTCAAAACGGTTTCTATCTGGATCAGAAAGAAACTTTTTTGTCTGGTCTTGAAGTTGCGCTGATAAACGGTGCCCAGTATAAGCTTCAGCTCTGAGAGCGGGGCAGCCGATACTGGCACAGTTTACCGCGAAATGAATGCGTGGGTCGTTGTACCGGTATGCGCCGCGAATAAGTGTATGTTCAATGTCGTCCAATGAGCGAGTGTGCTCAAGCAGAGGGATGAATTTCTTTTTCCATGGAGAGCTTAAAAAGCCACCGAGGTCTTTGATGGATGCGATGTTGGGGTAGGCGCGGATAATTAATTCCACGGTCCCTGCATTGTAGGCATTAATTAAAAAAGCAAGTTGATCATTCTTAGGCCAGCTGTCAAATTGTTTTTGGTCCACCTTGGCAAGTTGACGCAGATAAGTAACTAAGGCTGAGGTGTTAGCTTTGACCCCTTGGTAATCCACAGATGTTGTGATCCCTTTGTTAGAAGAATGTACGTGGGAATTAAGAAGGGAATTCCATATGGCGTGGTCGAAGGCGTTGGCAGGGGCATTGAGTGGGGAGACGGCATAGCACAGAGATGAAAATAAAAATAAAACGAATAGGATGAATGTCCGCATGACTAGCTTCTGCCCCAAGCATGAAAGCGCTTCAGGAAGCCAAGTATTTTTTCTGAAGTGTGGGCCTTTTTCCACTCTCCAGCGGCATATTTATTCGCTTCAGCCCACGTCGGGTATGAGTGGATGGTCGCTAATATTTTATTTAATCCCAATCCATGTTTCATAGCGAGAACAAACTCAGCCAAGGTTTCGCCAGCATTATGCCCGACAATGGTGACACCCAATATTTTATCTTTTCCCGGTACGGTGAGTATTTTTACGAAGCCGGTATTGCTGCTTTCTGTAATAGCACGGTCGAGGTCGTTGATATCGTAGCGGGTAAGCGCATAGGGGATGCCTTGTTTTAAGGCTTCTTGTTCATTGATGCCGACTCGTGCAACCTCGGGGTCAACGAAAGTCACCCATGGCAACACGCGATAATCGACTTTGAATTTTTTAAAGCGCCCGAACAAGCTGTTTACGCAGGCATACCATGCTTGGTGTGCCGCGGCATGGGTAAGTTGATAAGGGCCGGCGACATCTCCCACCGCAAAAATATTGGGGTAACGTGTTTGCAAAAACGCATTAGTTTCTATGGTTTTTGTAGCGCCCTGAGGGATGAGGTCTAGCTCTTCTAAGCCAAACCCCTCTGTGCGTGGGTGCCGTCCTGTGGCACAAATTAGCGCATCGTACTCGATGTGCATGTCATTATTATCACATTCGATGGCGACAACATGCCGCTGATTGTCGATGTAAAAACGAACAGCGCGATGGTCTAGCAGTACGTTTACATTTTCTTTTTGTAGAGTCTCTTTGACGAAATCTGAAACATCAGCATCTTCACGTCTCATCAATCTCGAAGCACTTTGAATTATGGTTACCTTGGCGCCTAGCCGTGAAAAACTTTGCGCTAACTCGCAGCCAACAGGGCCGCCACCGAGGATGACGATTTTTTTAGGTATATTCTCTCGCTTAGAAAACGCCTCCCAAAGGGTCTCGCTGGTTAAATAGCCGGAATTTTCTATGCCTTCTATGTTCGGTACACAAGGGCGAGCACCAGTGGCGATAATGATATTTTTACTGGTTAAGGTTTGCCGAGATCCATCGCTGAGCAGAACATCAACCGTCCAGGGGTCGGTAATAACAGCCTTGCCTGACAGCACATCAACGCCGAGTTGCGTATAGCGTTCGACACTGTCATGGGGTTCAATTTCTTTGATTATGGCGTTGATGCGAGCCATGAGGTCTTTGAATTTATAGCTTGCTGTGCTTGCTTGTAGGCCATAGTGGTGGCTATGGTTGATTTGGTGATGTAATTTGGCGCTGCGAATGAGAGCCTTGCTGGGGACGCAACCGTAATTTAAGCAATCGCCACCCATTTTTCCACTTTCTACCAGGGTGACTTTTGCTTTCACGGCGCTTGCAATGTAAGCGCTTACCAATCCGCCCGCACCCGCGCCAATGACAATCAAGTTGCGATCAAAGCTGCTGGGTTTATCCCATTGTTTGTAGACCTTCTGCTGTTTAATAAAATCAATAACACGCTTACTGACTAAAGGAAGTGCGCCAAGCAAGGCAAAGGAGAAAAGCAAGGCAGGCGAAAAAATTCCTGAAGTGCTCTCTATTGTTGCGAGTTGGGTGCCTGCATTTACGAAGACCAGTGTGCCGGCAAACATTCCAACCTGGCTGACCCAATAAAAGGTAAGCGCGCCAAGAGGAGTCAGGCCCATAACGATATTAATGAGAAAGAAAGGGAATAGCGGCACAAGTCTAAGTGTAAAGAGGTAAAAAGCCCCTTCCTTTTCGATGCCGTCATTAACGGTTTTCAGTTGATTGCTAAATTTCCTTTGTACAAAGTCTTGCAGAAGATACCGTGAAACGAGGAATGCGAGCAGCGCGCCGATGCTTGAAGCAAAAGATACAATGATAGCGCCCCAAAATAAACCAAAAAGGGCCCCAGCTGCCAGACCCATAATACTTGCCCCAGGCAAGGACAGTGCCGTGACAGAGACATAGACCGCAAAGAAAGTAGCTCCCACTGTGATTGGGGAGGTTTCTAACATGGCCTTGAAGCTGTCCATGTTGTTGTTTATTTCACTTAAGGTTAAGCGCTCGTGTAAATCGAAAGAAAAAAATAAGACGACGATGCCGATAATGAACACAGCAAGAACAAGCTTTGGGAAAAGTTCTCCCTTCTCTTTACTCATCCAAAGCGCCCCCGCAACTACTACCTTGTCCTGCGGTGCACCCGAAACAATGGTCGGCAACACGAATAGGTGTGTCGTGAATCGTTTTGTTCAGTAATTCCCGAAGGTGACGAGGTCCATTCGGAATTTCAATTTCTAACTGTTGATTGAAATCGCAATCGTATAACCCACCTAGCCAGTCAACACTAATCAAGTGACGACACATGACGTTCCCTAAATTCGCGTCACTGTGGTTTTCTTTAAGCAGCTGCATGTATGGAGCGAACTCATTCTTTGATACAAGGGTCGAGCCAAAGCGCTTGATAGGCATGTTGGCCAAAGTGAACAGGGCATTAAACTCAATACCATGGGTATCAAAAAGTCGTTGTTTATAAGTATTTTCAAGGGTTTCTTGGTTGGGAGGTAAAGTGGGGCCAATGGGGTTGTAGACCAAGTTTAGCGTTAACCCTGAGTGTCTTTTACCGTAACCCAATGCATTGAGTTTTTTTAGTGCCGCGATGCTTTTTGTGAAAACCCCTTCCCCTCGTTGTTTGTCAACGTTCTCCAGCGAGTAGCAAGGCAGGGAGGCGATAATTTCAACTCGGTTTTCAGCGAGGAACTCAGCAAGTGTTTCCTGTTTGGGCTCAAAAAGTATGGTTAAGTTACACCGGTCTATGATGTTTACATTTTCTTGCCGTGCAGCTTGCACCAAGGCTCTAAACTCGGGGTGTAATTCTGGTGCCCCACCGGTTAAATCAAGAGTGGTGATGCCTTGAGATTTAAGAACAGGTACGATCAGCGCAACGTTTTCTTTGCTCATCATCTCTGTGCGAGTGGGGCCCGCATTAACATGACAATGCAAGCAACGTTGGTTGCACTGGTAGCCCAGGTTCACCTGTAAGGTTTCGAGCCGCCCCCGGTGAATGGCTGGGAAGTCCGTAATCTCTAATAGCGGAAGAGTATTGTGCATGGCGAGCTCTATGAGGAAAAAATCAATATATTCTGGACCTAGAGACAGGCATCCCGTTGATTAGTTCAGAAACGAATGCGGCACTGTATTCCCATTCGCAGCTCTAGAAACAAGAGCAATAGTTTTTTGTATGGGCGAATCAGGTGCTTTTATTTGGTTTCGGTTTAAGTTTGAAGTACCCTCCAAAGTCAAAGGTCTGACTAAGCAAAATGATTGAGTTTTGAGAGTGGACGACAAGCCCTTAAAGGGCAGCTCTAAAAAGGTGCTTTGTACGTGATAGCTGTACCATTGGTTAAGGCTTCTGCAAAGCTGGCATAGTGCATCGTGTGCTGCGGCTCTGTGTGCAGGGCTTCCTTGCTCCTGCATGAAAAGTACTATTTTTAGAGGTGATCTAAATAGAATTAAGGATGTCGAGAATCGCGGAATCAGGGATTATGTCGGGTTTTGGTTTTTGCAAGGCATCCTTTAAGTCCAGCCTCTGGTAATCACCCTTAACCCGCAAGGTGATGATGACAGGAGATGGCGTGTTGTTTTCCCAGTACCAGCCATGAACACCCTCAAATGGAGCTTTTAGTTTGCCTGCAGATTGGCTGTCCGTACTCTCTTTATAACTTTTGAAATACCCCGACGTATCACCTGCTGGGTCGCCATGAAAGTCGAAAAATAGCGCGGCCCCGTTTGTTTTCCAAGTGTATTCCAGCCCCCCACCTTCTTTAAGGTGAAGCTTGTACTCGATGCCATTTCGAGCCGGGACGGTAATGGTTATCGTATCCTGCCAACTAGTATCTTGCGAAACCTCGGAAGCGGCATCCGAGAATTGATCGCTATTGCTTAGTTGGCGCGCCCTCGCACTGTTGGCGAACTCATCAGGGTTGTTGGTGTGGGTATAGCCGTGCATTTGCATCAGAAATAACAGGCCACCCATCAGGATGAGGCCATAATTAGCGATCAAGCTGAAAGTCTTAAAGCTGGGTCTTTTTCGCCAGTGAGCAATCAGCAGAAGCATCAGGGCCAACGCGCCGATCTGCCCAACCTCAATGCCGACATTAAAGTAAATGATATTGAGTAAAAGGTTGTCTTCGCTAAGAGGAAGTTCTTGTAAGCGGGTGGATAAACCTAGGCCGTGAATCAAACCCAAGCCGATAATCATAGCTAAGAGGTTGGGGGAGGCGATGTTGAGGTATTTTTTAAAACCATCAATATTGGCAAAAGCGATGTAACAGACACTCAAGGCAATGACAGCATCGATAAGGTAATAATTCACCTGAATGCCTTTGAATGTGGCATAAATCAACGACACGCTATGACCCAGGGTGAACGCAGTTACGTATTTTGCGATACTGCGAAAAGTGCTGAGAAAAAAAACGATCCCAAATACAAATGCCAAGTGGTCATAGCCAGATAGCATGTGCGTAGCCCCTAGCCACAAATAGCTGAGATTCCCCCCGTCGATAATGGCCTGCTTTTCTGCCTCAGACATGCCGTGACTAAAAACTGCCTGAGGCAGCAACGCGAGCATCAGCAAGCCGGCCAGAACATATGTGTATTTTGATTTTAAAAACATCATTTATAACTCCTGATGAGGGCTAAAGGGCGTAAATTTGTTTTCCCTTGGCTTTGCCCAGCTATTTTTATGCACGTGAATTGTAGGCTGTCTCAAAAAGTAGGCAACCGTCTTTCAGGGAATTACAAAACGGCCTTTAACGCGAGAGCGTTATCTCATCCTATGCGGCGGCCAATGACGCAGCAACTCCCGAACAAAACGATAAGCCTTTCAGGGCTTATGAAGGGCGCCCTTTAACGCGAGAGCGTTATCCCGCCATAAGCGCCGCTAGAATGATGCAGCAACTCCCGAACAAAACGATAAGCCCTTCAGGGCTTATGAAGGGTGCCCTTTAGCGCGATAGCGTTATCCCGCCATAAGCGCCGCCGAAATGATGCAGCAACTTCTGAACAGAACGATAAGCCCTTCAGGGCTTATGGAGGATGTCCTTTAACGCGATAGCGTTATCCCGCCATAAGCGCCGCCGAAATGATGCAGCAACTTCTGAACAGAACGATAAGCCCTT
>JAHRVS010000422.1 GCA_019090565.1 Gammaproteobacteria bacterium | reverse complement strand
TTGAAGTCTGAAATTAAAGCCATGCCTTGCTGTATGAATGCCTGAGGGTCTGAATAGCCCTTTGGGCAAAGGACTTGCAGGTATTCGTCGGCACGGGCACCAGGAGACTGAAATATCTGCACCAGTAATTGATAGTTCAAACCCTGCAATTCAAAAAATCGTACTTGATCCTCATCATCTCTAAATACCAGTAAATAACTGGGTTCCTCTGGAGGGGTGAGGGGTTGGTATTCTTTGCTGATTCGATGAACAGGGAAGTAGTAACAAAGTGGTGTCGCTAAGGGTGAAAGTGACAAGCCAGTTTCGCTGAGCTTTTTATCGGGAATAGGCGCTGGTAGAGCCTCTTCGCTCATATATAGCTCCAGTTCAATCCATTCATAATGGGCTAGTTCAATCAGAAATGGAGGCTCATCATCTTGCTGCTTTCTGCCAGATAAAAAAAAGATAAACTCTTCGCCTAGTTTAGGGAAGTAAGGTGTTTCCGCTTTAAATTCACGGATAAACTCTGCAATTAACTCACGCCATTTTTTTTCCGTAAAGAGGCTGTCCATAACGGGAAAAAAACCACTGAGTAAAGATAGGATGTTTTCATAAACCAGCTCTTGATAGACCCCCATTCTGCGAGGGTCGAGCCCTTTCGGCATTGGAACCGACGTGGGGTTTCTTAAATAGCGCGTAAAATCTTCCTGTGTTTGTGCCAAAGGGCTTTTAGGCGGCTGAATGGGCGCTACGTCCATCGGGAAGCTCCTGGTTTTTTTGAAGGTGTTTGATTTGATTTATTTCGGCCAGCAAGTGATGCATTTCGGGCAGATTAAAATCGCGTTCCAGCAAGGTAGGGGGGGCGCCGATCAAGGAGTAAGTGAATGCGAGCAGCTTCCAGACGGGGTCAATGACGTCGGCACCGTGGGTGTCTACGATAAAACCATCGTCTTCTACATGGTGGCCCGCCATATGGATATAGGCAATACGTTCAGCAGGCATACGACGTATAAAAGCTTCGGGGTCATAGAGGTGGTTCTGACTGTTGACGTAGACGTTATTGACGTCAAGCAACAAGTTGCAATCAGCTTCCTTTACGACGGCACATATAAAATCTGCCTCGCTCATGGCTTTTCCTGGTGTCACGTAATAGGACACATTTTCAATAGCTATGCGTCGACCGAGCATATCCTGCACCTGTCTGATGCGCGCAGACACATGGGAAACAGCCTCTTCGGTAAAGGGCAGTGGCAGTAAGTCATACAGTTGACCGCCGTCATTGCTGTAACTGAGGTGCTCACTGTAAAGAGGTGCTTGGTGGGTATCGAGAAAGGCTTTAATGTTGCCAATGAGTTCCTTGTCTAAAGGGTGAACGCCGCCTACGGAAAGAGATAAGCCGTGGGCGATAAGTGGGACACGTTCGCTGATGGCACGCAGCTGCTTTCCAAGGCGGCCACCCACATGAATCCAGTTCTCAGGGGCGACTTCGAAAAAATCGATATCGTTAGGAATATTTTCGTAGAGCGAATCAATGATTGATCGTCTTAGGCCAAGGCCCGCTCCCTGAAATGCAGAGGACGTGTTCATGTTGCCACCAGTAAATTGCTTGAGAGCGATTTATATTTGCGGTTTATCAGGCTGTTGGAATTCACTGAATCTAGCCAGAGATAAGGAAAAACCGAGCGAAAAGCGGAGTTTACACCTGTAAATTAGTACTTTAAGCAAGGTTTTAATGCCGTCTATGGCCGAACCAGTAGAAACTCAATAGCCCGCTAAAGGTTATGTCGGGCAGCACTATTCAGTGAACGCAGCCCGACATACAAATGCGGTTAAAAAACCCTAGCTTTTACCACCGCATGAGCCTTCTTTCATCCCTTTTCCACCACAAGACCCTTCCTTCATTTTTTTGCCTTCGCCACAAGACCCTTCCTTCATTTTTTTGCCTTCGCCACAAGCCCCTTCTTTCATTTTTTTGCCTTCCCCGCAGGAACCTTCTTTTTTGGCTTTTTTCATTCCTTCGCCGCACTTACCTTCACCGCATTTACCTTCTGCAACCTGCATATAGCCGCTAGAAAGCTCGGTCATGCCAAAAGGATTTGTTTCAGCATGTAGGTTTGTTGACATAACCGCACCAGAAACCATAGCGGTGCCTAATGTGGCAAGTAGTGCTTTGCGAGTATTGATTGACTTCATTGTTGTTCCTTATGGGTCGTTAGCGTGAGTTTGATTTCGATAACGTTATGGGTTATCTGAATGCAATATAGCAAAACTTGAAGGGTTCACTAAATAAGAATACTTATGGCATCGCAGTACTGCGAACAATTTAAAGATTCTGTGTTGCATAGCTTTGACTGGGGTGAAATTAAAAAGTTTCATTCAAGTGCTTAGTAAGGCTTGCTTTTTGCGGTGTTAATGCTTTAAGAGCATGAAAAGTAAAGAAAAATTTTTTAAAATATTAGGCCGCAAACTTGAGGCGGCTTACGTGTCATTCATTGTCAATACGGAAATCATCACTTTTCTATGACGGTGGGAGCGTATTTCGGGGGCAAAATAAAACTGGAAAAATTTCTGATAGGTATGAAATTAAAACGAAAAGGCGGGCTCTTGTAGCGGGTTGCTGAAACTCTACTGACGCGACCTCTGTGGTGTTAAGGTCAGGCTCAAAATACCCAATGTATTTCACGGGGTGGGTTTTGGGTATTTGCCGCCTGTAAACGCCGCTTTTTTGCTTAATTGTGCTTGGTTTAACGCAGCGAGCCTCAATAACCTGCAGGGGTTTGATGGCGGGTAAAAGTAGGGTGTATGTTTTTGATTTTTGCCTGTCTGGGCATGGTCCGAAGTGTGACGAGCCATTTGCACCGATAGACAAGAGGCGCTCTATAGAGCGCCCACTATAACGTGCATTTTTTAGAGATAGTCTAAATAAAGCTTCTTGCTAGTCACCCCAGCGAGGGGCAATCGTTTGTTCGACCCCAAGGTGATCGAGAATGCGACCAACGATAAAATCGATCATATGTTGAATATCGGTAGGCTTATTATAAAATCCAGGGCTGGCAGGTAATATCGTGACGCCCATTTGGCTGAGCTTAAGCATGTTCTCAAGGTGGATAGTGGAATATGGCGTTTCTCTTGGGACAAGGATAAGTTTTTTACCTTCTTTCAAGGTGACGTCAGCGGCACGCTCAATTAAATTATTGGAATGGCCTTGTGAAATGGCGGCCAATGAGCCTGTGCTGCAAGGGCAAACCACCATGGTGGATGCGATGGATGAGCCCGATGCGACGGGCGCTAGCCACTGGTCTAGGCCGTAGAATCGAAGCTGCTCCTCTTTTGCCTTATATCGTTCAGCAAAAAAAGCCGCTCGGTCTGCTCTTTGAGCAGGGAGCTTGATGTCGGTCTCGGTGGCGATGACCACCTGAGCGGCCTTAGAGATCATTACATCGACACGGTAATCTGCGGCAAGGAGGCACTCCATCAAGCGCAAACCATACTGAGCGCCAGAGGCCCCAGTGATAGCGAGAGTAACGGTTTTCAAGTTTAAATTAGACATGGGCTTCTTTAAGTCGATGAATGAGTTTTTGATGAATGCCTGCGAAGCCGCCATTGCTCATGATGACAATATGGTCACCAGGTAGCGCCTCCTTTACGACAAGCGCCATGATTTCCTCAATACTTTGACATACTGATAACCGTTGTTTTTTGCCAGGTGTTTGTTTTGTGTGAGAGTTGAGCGTTTCACTTAAACTCCAACCCAAGTTTTCTCCCTGCAGCCAGATGCTGAGGTCAGCGATTTCTGCAGAGCATGCGAGTTGGTCTTTGTGAAAACCCGCCTGCATGGTGTTGGAGCGGGGCTCTATGATTGCAATAATACGCGAAGCGCCCACCTTGTTTCGCAAGCCTTCCAAAGTGGTGGCAATGGCAGTGGGGTGGTGCGCGAAGTCGTCGTACAGCGTAATGCCATTGACAATGGCGAGCTCTTCCATGCGCCGTTTAACGCCGGTAAATTGGCTTAGCGCAAGGCAGCCTTGCTCGGGGCTAATACCAGCCTGGTGTGCGGCGGCAATGGCTGCCAAGCCATTATGGACGTTGTGCAAGCCACTTTGATTCCATGATACGGTGCCTGCTAAATTTCCGTGGTGGAAAACGTCAAATTTTGAGCCATCTTTGCTACAGAGTGAGAACTGCCAGCTGGCGGCTGTGTTTAATTCTGCAATGGTTTCCTGGTGGCTCCAGCAACCCCTATTAAGGCTTTCTTGTATATTGGTATCGTTAGCCGGAGAGATAATACAGCCTTGTGAGGCGATGGTGCGTACCAAATAATGGAATTGGGTTTGAATCGCGGCCAAGTCTGGAAAAATGTCTGCATGATCAAATTCTAAGTTATTTAGAATAGCTGTGCGCGGGTGGTAGTGGATGAATTTTGAGCGCTTATCAAAAAAGGCACTGTCGTACTCATCGGCCTCCACAATAAAATACGAGCCTTTGCCTAGCTGCGCTGAAGCGGGCAGGTTTTTGGGAACCCCGCCAATTAAATAACCGGGATCTAAGCCTTGATGATGAAGAATCCATGCCACCATAGAGCTAGTGCTTGTTTTGCCGTGGGTGCCCGCAACAGCGATGACATGACGACCTTTAAGCACGTGTTCAGCGAGCCACTGTGGCCCAGATGTATAAGGGATGTCTTGATTTAGTACCGCTTCGACAACGGGGTTGCCACGGCTCATTGCGTTCCCAATAATAACGAGATCGGGCTTCGTATCTAAGTATGCAGGGTTGAAGCCTTCTTTTAATTGTACGCCATGGTCTTTCAGTTGGTCACTCATCGGCGGGTATACATTGGCGTCGCAGCCACTTACCTCGTGGCCAAGTTCTTTAGCGAGCAATGCCAAGCTACCCATAAAGGTGCCGCAAATTCCAGAAATAAACAGATGCATAGTTAAGGGTGTTCATTAAGAGGGCACCTCTGAAAATAGCATTTTTCAGAGGTGCCAGAAAGTGAGAACTTATTTAGAGCACAACAAGGAAGTGGTTGCTTTTAGCGATAACCTATAGTCGTTGACGAGGTTTAGGTTTTAGATCCTCATCCAATATAACAGGTCATTATTAGGTGCACCCTTATGCCGTAGTTGTTACCTTATTCTAGCGGAACTAAAGCCCAGCGTGAAAGTAGCTTATATTAAGGTGCTATTGCAATACCAGTGCGCCGCCAGCACGCACAATAAAAACAAAACTTAAGGCAATAGCAGCGCCTAGTGCAAGACTAATTTTTAGTGATAGATGGAGGATTCTCCCTGTTATTGCCAAGCTCCAGCCAAGTAAAATAACCATTAAGCCTAGAACCATTTGCGCGGCATAATTACCGAAAGGGATTTGGTTATAAAACAGCAAGGCAGGAATGTTAATAAAGAGAATAATGCATTGGGTACCGGTAGTAGCGAGCATTGAGCCCATAAAGTGTTCATGCGCACCTTTATAAAAATGCAAAATCCATAAGAACAGCGTGATCAAAGCGAAGGTACCAAATAGTAGGCCCGCGCCCACGGCAAAGGAGGGGTGTAAGCCGGGCGCTAAAAGCATTGTGACAGCAACCATCAGAAAATAAGTGGGCGACACTACGGAAATAGCTGTTGGGCTTACTTTGAGTTCAAGAGGGCTTGATTGAAACACGCACAATTGCCACAGTCGCTCAAGGAATTGAAAAAAAGTTTGTTCTTTTACCATTTAAAGGCCTAAAGGTTGAGCAGTCAGAGCCGTGTCGTCCGTAACGGTGCAGTATTGTTATTTATTATGGATATTGAAAAAAACTGATTTCAAAGCCCATATACTATAGGTTTGGGTGATAGTTCGGCAACTGGTCGCCTCTCACAGATTCACTTATTACAATATTAGCGCTCAAATGACATGTTTTGGCGCTAAATTCATTTTTGAAGAGCCGAGTGAATAAACACCTAATACCCGCTGGTGTGTTTTAGGGGCCGCGTAAAGTATGATACCGCGCTGAAACATTGAATTAAGGGAGAGCATAATGGTTAAAAAAAATGCTTTTTACGCCCAATCAGGTGGCGTGACGGCGGTGATTAACGCAAGTGCCTGTGGGGTGATCGAAACGGCCCGTTTGCATAAGAGCGTAATAGGTAAAGTTTATGCTGGAAATAATGGCATTATTGGCGCTTTGCAAGAGGAGTTGATAGACACAAGCAAAGAGACTGCAAAGACCATTGCTGCCTTGCGCCATACTCCTTCTGGGGCCTTTGGATCTTGCCGGTATAAATTACGCTCCTTTGAAGAAAGCCAGGCTGAATATGAGCGTTTAATTGAGGTGTTTAAGGCACACAATATTGGATATTTTTTCTATAACGGGGGAGGGGACTCTCAAGATACGGCCCATAAAGTCTCTCAGATCAGTGAGAAAATGGGCTATCCCATCACCTGTATCGGGATACCAAAAACAGTAGACAATGACCTGCCGATAACCGATAACAGCCCCGGTTTTGGTTCGGTTGCAAAATACGTAGCCATCTCGACCCGAGAGGCCGGTTTGGATGTATCCTCTATGTGTGCAAGTTCCACCAATATATTCATACTTGAGGTCATGGGGCGCCATGCCGGGTGGATTGCGGCGGCAGGTGGCTTGGCGCAGGAGCAAGAGGGTGACCCACCGCACATTATTTTATTTCCTGAAATTGCCTTCAATGAAGCCAAGTTTTTGATGAAGGTAAAACAAACGGTTAAGCAGCATGGCTTTTGTGTCGTGGTGGCTTCAGAGGGCGTGCACTACAAGGATGGGACATTTTTGAGCGACTCTGGTCAGAGAGATGCTTTTGGCCATGCGCAGCTAGGGGGCGTAGCGCCGACACTGGCTACAATGATCAATGAAAAGTGGGGATATAAATACCATTGGGCAGTGTCTGATTATTTGCAGCGTGCAGCACGACACATTGCTTCGGCTACAGACGTAGAGCAGGCCTATGCCATGGGAAAGGCTGCAGTGGAGTTCGCCTTAGTCGGGAAAAACGCCGTTATGACAACCATTGTGCGAAAGCCGGGCAAAACCTATCGCTGGGAAGTGGGCGAGGCGCCTTTGGCGGAGGTGGCAAATGTTGAACGTAAAATGCCAAGGAGCTATATTACCAAAGACGGCTTCGGCATCACCGATGCGTGCAAAGCCTACCTGCAACCACTGATTTCAGGTGAAGATTACCCTCCTTATAAAAATGGCTTGCCCCAATATGCGCGATTAAAAAAAGTGTTGGTAAAGAAAAAATTAACAAAATCTTTTATGCTCTAACGAGGTCGAATGGATGGATTTTTGACCTTGTTCGTTAGCGCCGTGATAAAAAGCATCTCATGAGGAGTGGTATGGAAACGAAAGAAGGCAGTCACAGTTTATTGGTCGGATATCTACTCTGGATACTTGGGTTTTTAGGCGCACACCGTTTTTACTACGGCCGCCCTTTGACGGGCACGCTTTATTTTTTTACACTGGGGCTGTTTGGAATAGGTTGGTTGATTGATTTGTTTTTAATCCCAGGGATGGAAAGAGATGCAGATTTTCGATACCAAGAGGGGTCAAAAAACTTTGACTTGGCTTGGGTGCTTTTGACTTTTCTCGGTGTGCTTGGCGTGCACCGTTTCTATATGGGGAAGTGGTTAACAGGGTTGTTGTACTTATTGACAGGCGGTGTATTTGGCTTGGGATACATTTACGATTACTGGACGTTGAACGAGCAGTTGGATTATTTGCATCGCGTTGAACAATTATAAGGCAAGTGCTTAGGGGTGCGTGGCATGTCAGCTTAGAGCGAAAAAGCTGACATGCGGGTACTGAATAAACGGCCTCTATACGAGCATAGAGAGAAACATAGCAGACAAACTAAATAGCAGGAATACACCGCCTACAAATAGCAAAACAGTTTCAGCTTGCTTGATCTGGTTTACGGTTGATTCTGAAATCAAGCTAACCTCAATCAGCGATCGAAATGGGGCCAATGATTTCACTGCCCATGCAGTGGCAATAAGTACAACAGAGGAAAAAAACAAGCTTATCGCCAAGGGGTGCATCAAGCTGGCGTTATGCGCAAAACCCTCATTACCATAACAAGTGCCTCGTACCGCACACATAATGTCTACATATTGCAAAATTTGCAGGCCAACAAAGCTACCGATGCACATAGAAAAAAACACCGTAAATATGGCTATTCGTGATTGCTCTGAAACCGCAGAGGAATACATTCCAATCGTACTTTCATATGAACTCATAACAATTTCCCTTTTTCATTTTATGGTGATAGGTAAGCTTGTTGCACAGGCAACAGCGTAAAGCGAGCGATTAACAATAACAGGCTGAGTTGGCGAATAACTTTAAGAGCTCATCACTATGCTCAGCCGGTTTGGTAAACGTAAGCTTGGTATTCTTTCTCTCTCCTCGTATCTATGTCTATAGAGTAAGCTCCCTAGGAAAAACAACAATGTGGCAAAATGTCGCACAGGTCCGCGTCGAGCAATACTTTGTGGCTTGGTTCTGATGCCTTCTGTTTTTTAGAATCCGTTACAATGGGCATTGCTACGCCCTAATTTTTCTGGTCAATTCGCCGGAGCAGTGGGCAAAAATTTTTCCTATGGGTATCTTCGTTTTGGCAGCACCTTTCTTGCCTGTCAGGGCCAACTCAAAAATAGAGCTGACCTCTTTGTGCAATGCAGCAGGTGGCTTTAAAACTTCCTGATAGTAAAGAGAGCTGTTCTCCTTAGGCCCAGTCCTTTCACATAGCCACTTCTCGCAAGACCAGCTATTGTCCACTTTTATTTTGTCAGGGTTCGAATCACAGGCTCCCGAATCGATAGCGTGAAAAGTGTATTTTTAGAAGTGCCCTTCATATATCGCCCAAACTTAAGAATGGCCTTGTTATTAATGATAGTAGAAGCTAGTTTTTTTTGGGGTAAGAGGGCAGACTGAGCCTTTTTTTTTGTAACGATAAAAGCGAGAGAGCATGAGATCTAAACCTGTGAACGCTAAGCGCTTGGCTCCCTTGGTTTTGTTCGTTTCTTTAGTGTGCTGCTGACATCCGCTGAGTCGAGATGGGTGCAAGATAAAACAAGCGAAAGCGGAGTTTATGCGTAGAAATTGGCGTTTTAGCCTAATTTCTACGCCGTAGAGGCCTAATCGGTAGAATTCCAACAGCCTGTTAGTGGAGGCTGGCTAAAAATAATTTTTTATTTGAGAGTGAGCATGAATCGTTCTTTTAATTGGGTGCTAGAGCACCCGAAATTGGTAAGCCTTATAAGCTTGGCCATTTTTTGCCTGGGTACACTGGGGTTTACCTCATTCACATTTACCACGGACTACCGCTATTTTTTCAGTGAGCAAAACCCGCAACTGAAGGTCTTTGATGACTTTCAGAGGCGTTATGGTAAAAGCGACAATGTTTTTGTTGTGATTAAGCCGGGTACGAAAACGGTTTTTAACAAGCCTGCTTTGCATCTAGTAGAAAGGTTCACGGAAGAAGCCTGGAAGACGCCATATTCTACCCGGGTAGACTCGCTAAGTAATTTTCAATATATCAGCGTCGAAGGGGACGAGATATTTGTTGAGTCTCTTTTTGAAGACGCGTTGAATTTAAGTGATGAAGCCTTGAGTAAAAAGCGAAAGTTCGCGTTAGCCGAGCCAGCGCTAGAGGGGTATTTGATCTCCGATGATGCCAGTCACACAGCGCTAAATATCACGGTTCAAGTCCCTGATGATGACAATGGCTCAGCCCAGTTTGAAGCGGTGGACTATGTCGATGAAATCATAGATAAGCTTAAAGTCGAGTTTCCTGAGGCAACGTTCTTTACCACTGGTCAGCTAAAAATAAACCGAGGCTTTATGGAAGCGGCCATGCTTGATGCCAGCACCCTGATACCTGGGATGTTCATTCTGCTTATCTTGTTCTTATGGGCGTTTCTGCGCTCCTTTAGTGCAATGTTTGGCACGATGATTGTTGTTCTGATTTCATCAGTATTGGGAGTGGGTTTTGGTTTGGCTCTCGGTATCCCTATGTCATCGGTGGCCAGCTCATCCCCTTTGATTATATTGACCTTGGCGGTGGCGGATAGCGTTCATCTATTGATCAGTTATTTCCATGAGCTAAAGCTTGGTAAGCCGCAGAAAAAAGCGATGGAAACCGCGCTTGAGATTAACCTTCAGCCCATCTTCCTTACCTCTCTTACTACGGTAATCGGTTTCCTGAGTCTTAATTTTAATGAGTCGCCCCCGATACGAGATATGGGCAACATGGTCGCGATTGGGGTGGTAGCGGCATTTGTATTCAGTATTTGGTTTTTGCCGTCATTCATGATGTTTTTTTCCCACATTAGCGACGATGCGAACGAGGGGAGGCCGCATTGGGCTGAGGTTTTGTCTGAATGGGTGAACAAGTATGTGAATGCGTTTGGCATAGCAGTTTTGGTCAGCACTGGCTTTTTAGCATGGGCAGCCTCAACAAACGAACTAAACGACATGTTGTTTGAGTTTCTGGCGGAGAAGCTCGAAGCTCGACAGGAAATAAATTATGTTAATGAGAATATGACCGGTGTAATGAGCCTTAATTACACCGTGTTCAGTCGAGGTGAGAATGGCATAATCGAGCCTGAGTACCTAAAAAAACTCGATGAATTTAAGAGCTGGCTAGAACAGCAGCCAGAAATCAAACATGTCAATGCCTTCAGCGATGTTGTGAAGCAAATTAATCGAATGCTGAATTACGATGACCCTGCCTATTACCAAATCCCCGACAGTAAAGAAATGGTGGGGCAGAACTTGTTGTTGTTTGAGTTTTCTTTGCCCTTCGGAATGGATCTGAACAACCAAATCGATTACAACAAAAGTACCAGTAATCTGCGCATTCAGCTTGATACGCTTAAAAGTAAGCAGCTCATCAATCTGACACGTCGCATCGATGACTGGGTTGAGCACAATACGCCCGAATGGTTTTCAGCAAGTGTAACGGGACCTGATTACATGTTTGCGAAAATCACGTTTCGCACGATATCCAGTATGACTACAGGCATGGTGCTGGCTATTGCGTTGATATCTTTGTGTTTGGTGGTCGCGCTAAAAAGCGTGAGGCTGGGCTTGTTGAGCATCATCCCCAATATTGTGCCGCTGATTGTTACGTTTGGTATATGGGGGATGGTAGTCGGTGAGGTGGGTCTGATTGCATCGAGTGTGTCGGTAATTGGTTTGGGTTTGATGATCGATGATACGGTGCATTTTTTAAGCAAGTACCAGCGGGCTAAAGGCCACCTTGGCTACGGCTTTGAGCAAAGTGTTGACTATGCTTTTTCGCGAGTTGCTAGCGCCATCCTAGTCACCTCGATCATTTTGATGACGGGGTTTGCCACGTTGGGTTTCTCTTCCTTCAAACCCAATATGGAAATGGGGATACTCACAAGTATGACGATTGGTGCTGCGCTACTGGTAACGTTCTTTTTGTTGCCTGCACTGTTGAATTGGTTTGACTCCAAATCTAGTCAAGGCGCTTCTTCAGAAGAACCTTTGCAGTAGATATGGGTCTTGGAGTTGGGGTTTTGTGTGGGAGCAAGGAAACTCCGTACTGAGGTGCAAATGGGTAAGCTGTGCGTGAGGGCTCAGGTACGGGGAATATATGCATGATCACTTTATAACAGCCCTAACCACCGCGTGAAAACTCCTTCCTGAGCGGTGCCCTACAGCAACTCATGTGGGTGCTGCGCAATAGGTTAGGGCGCTGTTTGTCGAGCCTACTGGTTTGGAATATTTTCTTGGCGTTGAGTGCATCCTCTTCCCCTTTGTAGTGAGTGTGACTGGGCTCCCTCTTTTAGGGCATGTTTTGTTTGGTTGCGACCGAAGTGAAAGTTGCATTGCAATTTTTCAGTGGTGCGGTATGCTGCGTCGGCCAAGGTATACCGGAAGATATTGCTGTGCAATTGCTTTCAACTTGTCGCAGCGAAGTTCTAGATTAATGTCATTGTTATGTCATTATTGCTGCCGATAATACTAAGGCGTATTTATGTCCTGCAGCACTTGATTTCTCAGTGTTAACATGAAATTGAATCTAACACGTGTTTGTAGCTGACAAGGCAGATTATTTTACGTGAAACTATTGTGTGAAATGTATTCAGGTTGCTAGTATTGGCTTTGCCTGCTGTGGTGAGTTGGTGCGAAGGGTCCTGTAGTAACAGAGCCACTCAGGTTTTTTCGATACAGAGCGGCGTGAAAACGGTCATGTACTGCTGATTTCCTTCGTTAACCATTCGTAATGGCAAATGAAGATATCTCTAGTGGGTGACATTAATGAAAATGCTATGGTCATTTGTTTGATTTTCACAGTTGTATACCATTGAAAGTTAAGACAGATGAAAGCCTATAATTAGAAAGGAGCATGAAATGAAAAGGGTAGTAAAAAGTTCGATGCTGATGGCGGGTCTGCTTTCTGTAGGGATGTTTGCCTCAAGCGGTGCCAGTGCTGCGGTTGCTTCGTGCAATGGCGTGCTTGGTAATGGAAATACGTGTAATGAGTCTAACTTCTATGCGGGTGTAAATGAATACAGTTTTACAACCGGTAGTGGCGTGACAGGTCTTAATTTGTCTGGCAATCAAAATACGGGAGCAGATAGCTTCTACGTATTGAGTAGTGGTCAAGCGGAAATCTTTGATCAGTCGTCAGCACTAGATGGCTTCTTTAACGTCAGTCAAAATACTGATTATACCTTGTATGTAATGGGTCCTGGTGGAGGAAGTTATAACCTTGCTCTAACCGCTGTTCCTATTCCTGCAGCAGCTTGGCTGTTTGGTAGTGTATTAGTGGCGCTAGGTATCACTGGGCGCAAGAGAAACTTAGGCCAAAAAGCCTAGTTTGTCGAGTTCTGCTCGCCCTTATCTAGTAGCCCCTCATGCAACAAAAATGCTGTAGTTTTATGTTACATGGTGTGGTTGTGAACCTAGTGTAAGGGCGTGCTTTAAAAGTGAGACGAGGTCTATACATGACGATCGAAAGTATTGGTGTCTTTTGACTAGTTTCAATAATAAACCCACTTTTAGTGTTGCATTAATCCCAGTGAATTTTTTATATGAATAGTAACGTGATGCAACAGGCGTACGATTTCGACGACCAAGGGCGATCCGCTGCTGAATACTGGGCAGTCGCAAAACGCAGGCGTCTTCATATGCTTTTACCAGCGGCGCTTGTCTTTTTCTTAGGTGTCGTCATTGCGCTGAGCCTGCCGGCCATATACCGTTCCTCTGCAACAATACTTATTGAAGAGCAGGAAATTCCTCGCGATTTAGTCCGCTCAACAGTGACTAGTTTTGCCGCGCAGCAGATTCAAGTGATCACTCAGAGAGTTATGACTGCAGACCACATTGAAAAAGTGGTCTCTAAATATGGTTTGTATGGGCAAAATGATACGGAATCACGGTTGCCGAGAAGCGAGCTGGCACAGCTGTTTAGTCAAAACGTGAAGCTTGACTTAGTCAGCGCCGATATTATTGACCCGCGAAGTGGCCGGGCGGCTGAAGCGACCATTGCATTTACGCTTGCTTTTGATGACGGTAGCGCCTCTGTCGCGCAGAAAGTCACGAATGAGCTGGTAACACTTTATCTGGATACCAACCTCAGGGCGCGTAGCGATCGGGCGGCAAGCGCGGCTGAGTTCTTGGCTGCGCAGTCCAAAGCGCTCAACGGTGAGCTGTTGGCGTTGGAGGCACGGCTTGCCGATTTTAAGGCGTTAAACCAAGGTGCCTTGCCTGAGCTCCATCAGTTTAATCTCAGTAAAGTAGAGCGGATTGAGCGGGAGATTTCAGATGTTGACCTTCGCCTTCAGCAGTTAAAAAGAAATCGAATTGAGTTTTCTGCTGAATTACTTCAGTTAAACCCCACAGCGCCGAGGGTGTTGAGTACGGGGGAGCTTGTACTAAGCGATGAGGATAACCTTAAGGCCATGCAGTCAAAATATCGGTCATTAATATTGGTCTATACCGATTTGCACCCCGATGTTATTCGTCTTCAGCGTGATATAGCTACTTTAAAGTCACAGCTTGTTGAGCAGCAAAACGAGATGTTGGCTAACAATCCTGCTTATGTGATGCTCGATACGCAAATCAAAGCCATTGATTCAGAATCAAACGGTTTGCGGCTCAGGCAGGCCCAACTACAGCGCAAAATAATTGAGTACGAATCATTGCTAAAAAGGGCGCCAGCTGTAGAGCAGGAATACCAGAGCATTACGCGAGAGTACAATACGGCCCAAGCGAAGTACCAAGACCTCCGCCTAAAGCAGCGAGAAGCGGAAGTATCTCAAAATCTGGAGAAAGACCGTAAGGGTGAGCGGTTCACGCTGATTGAGCCTCCCAGCTTGCCCCTTAATCCGCAAAGCCCTAATAGAATGGCGATTATTCTTTTGAGCTTTCTGCTCGCAGTGGCCGTGGGTGCGGGGAGTGGATTTCTTTTCGAGAGCATAGATAAAGCGATATACGGCGCCGGCCAATTGCAAAGAGTAAGCGCTGTACCGCTCTTGGCGGTAGTACCTTATTTGAACAACGATGATGACAAAAATAATGCCAAGAAATTGCGCATTAAGCTATTGCTCAGTGGTGGAGCGGCGGTTATCTTGCTTCTCCTGCTTGTTCATTTTGCTTACCAACCCTTGGATGTGTGGTGGTACTCTCTAATGAGTAACATTGGGCTGGATTGATTGGTTGCTGAGGTTGAAATTAGGGGTGCAGATTAAAAGATACCCTCTGATTCATAGAGATAAAAGTACAAGTGTAAGTAGTAACTAAAAGGCGAACTTAACTCCTCCGTGTTATGCGGGTGTTTGAGTTTAGCGCCGGCGACCGCAGCAGTGGGAGCGTGTATTTTTGAACTCCTAAAACAAATGCAACGATGATAGGTAGCGTAGCGCGTGGATAAAATAGAACAGGCGATTGAGCAAGCGAGGCGGCAGCGTCAGGGCAGTATTGGCCAAACGCCAGGCCATGATTTTTCATCAATGCCCGTTTCGGAAAACGGGCAAATTGATAAGGATGCTTTTCCGGAAATATTCTTGCTCGATGCAGAGTTATCTGACGAAGAAGTCTTATCTGCGAATGAAGCGCCAGCAGCAAGGCGAAAGCAGGCTGCCAAAATAGAGCCGTTGATGCCTAGCGTTGAATTGAACGCAGCCCCTTGTGTGCCAAAAGATTCAACGGGTGGGGCGGATCTCGGGCAGCTGGTTTACTCAAAAACATCATCGGTAGTGGCCAACGAAACCTTGTTACATCAAAACCGCATTATTGCAGGTATTGATCGTGATGAGCGGGTTGAAGTGTACCGGCAGTTGCGAACGAAAGTACGTCAGATTTTAGCTAAAAATAGTTGGAATACCTTGGCAGTTACAAGCGCAGGGGAGAATGCAGGTAAGACGCTGACGGCAACCAATCTGGCTATCGCTCTGTCTCGAGAGGTCTCACACACCGTGCTGCTTGTTGATCTAGACCTGCGAGAGCCTTCTGTCCACGAGTCGTTTGGGTTTAATGCTGAGAGTGGTTTGGTTGATGTGCTGATGGGAAACGCTCAGCTAGAAGATGTCTTGGTTAACCCGGGCTTTCCTCGCCTTGTTGTTTTGCCAGGCCGAGCGCTCGGGCATTTTTCTTCTGAACTTCTATCCTCACCCGCCATGAAAAACCTCGTGTCAGACCTACGCAGCCGTTATCCTTCAAGAGTTATTATCTTTGATTTGCCACCACTTTTGCGTAATGACGATGCGCTTCTTTTTGCCCCTACAATTGATGCCACCATGTTAGTGATCGAGGAAGGCGTCACCACCGAAAGTGACATACAGCGGTGTGAACAGTTGCTTGACGGGACGAACCTCATCGGCACAGTGCTGAATAAAGCTAGGGGCGTTAGTTAGCGATATGTACCTCAAGCATTTTGGTTTGAAAGAGAAGCCTTTCTCCCTAATACCTGACCCCGATTACCTGTATTTTTCACCTCGTCATAGTGGTGCATTTACCATGCTGGAATACGGGCTTTTGGAGCAAAATGGTATCACCGTTATTACGGGCGATGTAGGGGCGGGTAAAACAACCTTGGTTCGGCTGCTTCTAAAACGAATTAATTACGATGAGCTTACTGTTGGCGTGGTTAACAATGCTCATGGTTCATTCGGTGATTTACTTGAGTGGATTGCAACAGCCTTTGATATCACATATGAAGGCCTTTCTCGGGTAGGTTTGTACCGTAATGTCCAGAGCTTTTTAATCGATGAATTTAGCAAGGGAAAGCGTGTCGTGCTCATCATTGATGAGGCGCAGAATGTTGAAGAAAAAGCCCTCGAAGAATTAAGACTTATATCCAATATTAATGCAGATAAAAACCAGTTGGTGCAAATTATACTCGTGGGCCAGCCGGAGTTACTGAGTGTGTTACGCAAACCAACACTTCGTCAGCTGGCTCAGCGAGTGTCGTCTGAATACCACCTTGAAGCGTTGGGCTGCAGAGAAACTGCGGCCTACATAGGGCATCGTTTGCGTGTGGCCGGTGCCGATAGGTTGCTGTTCGATCAGGCTGCGATCATGCTGATATATTATTACAGCGCAGGAATACCTCGATTAATTAATACGCTTTGTGATTACGCCTTGGTACTTGCCTTTGGGAGTAATGCCAAGGAAATATCTCTGGAAATCGCTCTTGCGGCAATAGAGGGTAAAAATATTGGCGGCATCGATCGCCACAGAAAACCAAGCCAAGAATTGGAAAGAGTGCGCCTAGCCTTGAACAAAGGCTGGGGTTTGAGAATTGGCCCAACATCAAGCGAAGAGCAGTAAAAAAAGCAACCAAATCAGCGGTATTGGTTCGGAGCTTCATGGTGGAGGTTCGCTTATGGGGGTGCTTCCAGTCCAGGGTTTTGTTAATGACTGACGGGCATGAATAAGTAATCAAACATTATTAACCTCCTGTAGGCCGCAAGGTTTTAAAGAATAATACCGCTAACAACTAGAAGGTAAGGTTGTTTTTTATGCGCGCTGAATAATGAAATGGAGTTTAGACGAATGAAAGTATTGAGCGTGTTTGGCACTCGCCCCGAAGCAATTAAAATGGCGCCAGTGGTATTGGCATT
>JAHRVS010000421.1 GCA_019090565.1 Gammaproteobacteria bacterium | reverse complement strand
TTTTTCTGCGCTTTACGGAAGCTTTCTAAATCGGTGATGTCTGCTTCCTCAAACTGCGTGACCTGAGGAACAGTGTGCCAGCTTCTTAATAAATTTTTGGCACTTACCTTTTGGATTTTCGTTCGAGGGATTAGTTCTGTTTCACCATATCGGCTAAAGTCGATCTCTGGCAATGGCTCAACGAATGCCCCACCCGTGTTCTGCGATGCTTGTGCAAGTTTCTGCGTGGTGTAAGCCATCAAATCTTCTTTGAGTATTCGCCCTTTTGGCCCTGAGCCACTTATTTCAGCAAGCGTAATACCAAATTCTCTCGCGATTCGGCGCACTGCAGGTCCTGCATGAACGCCGCCACTTTGTGAATTAGGCTCTGCGTTACCTTTAGATGCATTGGGTATCAAGGTGTTGGGTTGCGCCTTACCCTCAGTTGATGGTTGGCTTGTGTTGGGCACAGGCGTTTCGGTTCCCGCATCTTCAACGTCCATTTCGGCCAGTGGATCACCCTGTTTTAGCTTATCGCCGACCTTCACCCATAATTTTCGAATGGTCCCTGTGTGAGGGGCTGGCACCTCCATGCTAGCCTTATCGGATTCCAGCACCACGATTGCATCATCCTTGTTAAGCGGCTGCCCTTCTTGAGCTACTTCAATCACCTCGGCATTGTCTGCACCGATATCTGGCACCAAGATCATCTCTACTGACACGCCTTTAGTTTGACCCTGCGCAGTGTTTTCTTGGGGGCTGTCTTTATGTTTAGGGGTGACGTGTTTAAAGGCAGTTTCTTCTTGCAGCGTAGAGGGTGGATCACTGGCCTCTATTCCCCCTGCACTCCCTACACTATTTTCTTCACTCACTATTAACAGCAAGTCACCTTGGCTTACTTTGTCTCCGACCTTGATAGCGAGAGAGTCCACCGTACCCGAATGCGACGCTGGGACTTCTAAGGTGGCTTTGTCCGACTCCATAATGGCAATGACATCATCAACATGAATGCCGTCGCCAACAGCAACATTTATCTCAATCACTTCAACAGGGCCATCGACCCCCATATCAGGTGCTAGTACTGACTGCTTTGCCACACTTATCTCCTTATGGGCACTTTTTCTTAAGGGCACCTAAAAGACCCACTTTTAGGCGACAGCTACATCGACGTCAATGTAAACGTCATGCTCGAATCCCCATGTACGCCTTGATCTATTGCGTCTTTCGTTGCATCTAGTTCGATGCAACGAATTTCTGCACACTTTTAGCTCGTTAAGGGGTTCGTTTTTTCAGGGTCTATACCGAATTTTTTTATGGCAGAGGCTACCAACGCGCTGTCCACGTCGCCTCGTTTTGCCAGCTCTGTTAATGAGGCAACCACAATAAAATAACGATTTACCTCAAAAAATTCTCGTAGCTTTTCTCTGCAATCGCTGCGGCCAAAGCCATCGGTCCCCAATACGCGGTAATTCTTATCAATATAGGGTCGAATTTGATCTGCGTAGACCTTCATATGGTCCGTTGCGGCAATCACGGGGACGGCTGAGCGATTCAGATTATCACTTACGATGGCGGTGCGAGGCGCGTCCTCTGGGTGCAAAAGGTTCCAACGCTCGGCCTCAGCACCTTGCCTGCGTAACTCATTAAAACTCGTCACACTCCATATTTCTGCACTGATTTGATAGTCGGTTTCGAGTATTTCTGCCGCCGCAATCACCTCAAGCAAGATGGTGCCACTGCCTAATAATTGAACCGAGTGCTCAGCCGAATCATTTGCTGCGCTGAGGCAGTACATACCCTCGATGATGCCTTTTTCTGCACCCTCTGGCATAGGGGGGTGCACATAGTTTTCATTCATCAACGTGATGTAATAGAAAATGTTCTCTTGGTTTACATACATACGTTGGAGACCATTCTGAATAATGGTCACCAACTCAAACGAAAATGCCGGGTCGTAACTCACGCAGTTTGGAATAGTCGATGCCAGCACATGGCTGTGCCCATCTTGGTGCTGCAGCCCTTCACCATTGAGCGTTGTACGCCCCGCCGTAGCACCGAGCAAAAACCCTCTGGCTTGAGCATCGCCTGCGGCCCATGCAAGGTCACCAATACGCTGAAAACCAAACATGGAATAAAAAATATAAAAAGGAACCATCGTACAACCGTGGTTAGAATATGCAGTGGCAGCAGCTGTCCAAGCTGCAAATGCCCCCGCTTCGTTGATGCCTTCTTCAAGAATGCGCCCCTTGGTATCTTCCTTATAGAACATCATTTGGCCGGCATCTTCTGGTTCGTACAACTGCCCTTCCGTTGAATAAATACCCAGTTGCCGAAACATGCCTTCCATACCAAAGGTACGCGCCTCATCAGGAACAATGGGAACCACCTTTTCACCCATATTTTTATCTTTAGTTAAGGTGGAAAGCATCCTCACAAATGCCATCGTCGTGGATAAACTGCGTTCACCAGAACCTTCTAGGTGAGATTGAAAATCTGTAAGAGGTGGGATATCCAGCTTTTTAGCCGATGATGAACGTGCGGGCAAATAACCACCCAAGGCTTCCCGGCGCGCTTTGAGGTACCTGATTTCAGGGCTGCTCTCACCGGGATGGTAATACGGCAAGGCTTCCAGTTCTTCATCGGAAAATGGAATATTGTAACGGTCACGGAAATTCTTAAGTGACTCAATGTCCATTTTTTTAATAGAGTGAGTCTTGTTGCTCGCCTCTCCTGGCCCCAAGCCATATCCCTTAACCGTTTTGGCCAAAATTACCGTCGGCTTGCCATTGGCCTTTACCGCCTTTGCATAAGCGGCAAACACCTTGTAGGGATCATGCCCACCTCGATTAAGCCTAAATAATTCATCAT
>JAHRVS010000420.1 GCA_019090565.1 Gammaproteobacteria bacterium | reverse complement strand
CTTTTTGAAGAAATCAATGCTCTTCAACACCAACTATTGGATGAATAAACATGGCATTCCTTCAGATTGCGGAACCAGGACAAAGTACAGCACCTCATCAGCATAAACGTGCCGTTGGAATTGACTTGGGGACGACTAACTCATTGGTCGCCACAGTTCGAAGCGGTCAGAGTGAAGTAATCAGGGATGCAGAGGGCCATGCGATCCTTCCATCGGTAGTGCGATACAAGAGCCATAAAGAGTTAATCGTGGGCGTAGAGGCAGCGAAACAGGCAGAGCTCGATCCAGAAAACACCATTGTATCGGTAAAACGCATGTTGGGTCGCTCAATGGATGAGTTAAAGGGTGCAGACCTGCCTTATACTTTTGTTACCGACAACCCTCAGGTTCCAAATATTCAAACAAATGGCGGCAAAAAAACACCCGTTGAAGTGTCCGCTGATATTTTAAAAGTACTGTACCAACGCAGTGTTGCATCGCTGGGTGATGATATTGAAGGCGCGGTGATTACCGTGCCGGCGTATTTTGATGATGCGCAACGCCAGGCTACCAAAGACGCTGCACACCTGGCGGGGATCAATGTCTTACGTTTATTGAGTGAGCCCACCGCAGCGGCAGTGGCCTATGGCTTAGATAAACAAGCCGAAGGCGCGCATGTAATTTATGACTTGGGCGGCGGCACCTTTGATGTGTCAATCTTGCTGTTTTCAAAAGGTGTATTCGAAGTGCTAGCAACGGGAGGGGACACCTCTTTGGGTGGCGATGACTTTGATAGCCTTATTGCAGGCCATTTGCACGCAGAAATGGGAAAGCCCGCGTTAGATGTAAAACAAAAACGTTCTTTGTTGGACCTATCTAGAACGGCAAAGGAAGCCCTAACTATTAATGATGAAGTCGCCATTGAATATCAGTGTGGGAATATCCATTGGAGAGGGTCTTTTTCCGTGGAAGCTTTTAATGGACTTGTTCAGCCTCTGATAAAACAGACACTGAAAACCTGCCGTAAGGTATTGCTCGATGCTGACCTTGCAGTGGATGAAATTGAAGACTTGGTGCTGGTTGGTGGCTCGACACGCAGCCCTATTATTCAAACTGCGGTCGGTAAATTCTTCGATTGCAAGCCCCTGCATACCATTAATCCCGATCACGTTGTAGCACTTGGCGCAGCATTGCAGGCTAACTCGCTGGTGGGGAATGCACGAGACAACGATATTTTACTGTTAGATGTAACGCCACTCTCCCTTGGTCTTGAGCTGATGGGTGGGTTAGTGGAAAAGCTGGTTCCTCGTAACGCGACGATTCCGGTTGCCCGCGCCCAGGAATTCACCACTTATAAAGACGGACAAACGGCGCTTGCGTTGCATGTGGTGCAAGGCGAGCGCGAATTGGTCGAAGATTGCCGGTCTCTGGCACGGTTTACCCTACGAGGCATTCCACCGATGGTGGCTGGCGCAGCAAAAATACGGGTAAGCTTTCAGGTGGATGCCGATGGCTTGCTCAGTGTCAGTGCAAAAGAGCTAACCAGCGGGGTTGAATCACACATTGAAGTAAAACCTAGCTATGGCCTTGAAGAGGGGCAGATAACGCAAATGCTGCAAGACTCTTTTGACTTTGCGCGTGAAGATAATGAAAAGCGCAGCTTAAAAGAGCAACAAATTGAAGCTGGTGGCGTACTCGAAGCCATAAAAAACGCTCTTAATGCCGATGCAGATCAACTACTTTGTGACAGAGAAAAAGCAGACATTATTGAAAAAATTAATCAGCTTGACGCACTAAAAGAGGGGGATGATACCCTTGCAATAAAGCGCGCCTGCGATGCATTGAATGCAGCCACAGAAAGTTTTGCGGCAAAACGAATGGACAGCGCAATCAGCTCGGCGCTTTCTGGACAACGTGTTGACGACCTATAAATTGCAGTTTAACAGACCGCTTTAATGCTTCTAAATTATAGAGGGAGTGAATTTTGCCTCAAGTGATATTTTTGCCCAACGAAGAGTTTTGCCCAGAAGGCGCAGTCGCAGACGCCGCTCCTGGAGAGACTGTATTAGATGTTGCACTTCGAATAGACATCAATATCGAACATGCCTGTGAAAAATCCTGCGCGTGTACCACATGCCACGTCTATATCAGGGAAGGCGGTGGCGCTCTGGCACAAAGCGATGAGCTTGAAGACGACATGCTAGATAAAGCCTGGGGCCTTGATCCTGACTCCCGCTTAAGCTGCCAAGTGGTGGTTGCAGAAGAAGATGTCGTGGTGGAAATTCCCAAGTATACGATTAACCAAGTGTCTGAACGTCATTAAACGCAAGGATTAGGTAGATGGAACTGAAGTGGACAGACGTGAATGATATTGCGATAGAGCTTTATGATGCGCACCCCGATGTTAGCCCTCTCTGCGTGAGGTTTACGGACCTTCGGGACTGGGTCTTAGCACTTGAAAACTTTGGCGATGATCCCGCGCACTGTGGGGAGAAAATCCTGGAGGCCATTCAAATGGCCTGGATTGAAGAGGCAGAGTAGTCCCTTTTAGTGTCTCTGAGGTTGTAAGCCTTTGTGTTTTATTGTTATGTGATGGCACCTCTATAGCAATCGCATAGAAGCCGCGTATAATGCGCGGCACACTGGCGCGTAGTCGATACATTTCCTTCGCTCCCTTGTGGAACAAACCTGATTTCATCACTCATTTTTCTTCGGAGCGTAAGCAATGGCTATTCAACGAACCTTCTCCATTATTAAACCTGATGCAGTTGCAAAAAATGTAATTGGTCGCATCCTTTCTCGTTTCGAAGAAGCGGGCCTGACGATTGTTGCATCAAAAATGCTACAGCTTACTAAAGAACAAGCAGAAGGCTTTTACGCAGAACACGAAGGCCGTCCTTTTTTTAATGACCTGGTTGCGTTTATGACGTCTGGGCCAGTGGTTGTTCAAGTAATCGAAGGCGAGAACGCGGTGCTTCGCAATCGTGAGCTAATGGGCGCGACCAACCCAAAAGAAGCCGACTCAGGCACTATCCGTGCTGACTTTGCAGAGAGCATTGATGCGAATGCCGTTCACGGGTCTGATGCGCCAGAGTCTGCTGCGCGTGAAATAGCCTATTTTTTTGAAGATGCAGAAATCTGTCCTCGCCCATAAAGGCATTTAAGAATAGGGCTTATAACGATTTGTAGTAGCGTGTTTCTATATGGCAAGCTCGGGATTTTTATGCTGAGCATGCCATGGGGGCATTGTTGCTCTTGTTAAAAGTTTCATATCTTTAGCTGATCGTTGAAGTTCGCTGAATCGAGTCAGGCTTTGACGTTGCGCATGGCCGAATCAGCAGGGTTTTAACAACCGGCTAGATGGCAGAAGCAGTGGCATTCCAATAACCCGCTAGAGAGTCACTCTTGAACGAAGAAACCAATAGCACCAGCAGGCCAAAAGTTAACCTTATGGGTTTGACGCAAGAGGAGCTGGTTGAGTTTTTTGCCGGAATTGGCGAAAAACCTTTTCGTGCGACCCAGGTAATGAAGTGGCTTCACCTGGGGGCTGTTGATGATTTTCAAGATATGACCAATCTCAGTAAATCCTTGAGAGCGAAGCTTGAAAGCGCAGCTGAAATTATTGTTCCCGAAGTAACCTTTAAAAAATACTCGAAAGATGGCACTCGAAAATGGGTGTTAAAGCTGGATTCAGGTAATAGTGTTGAAACAGTCTTTATTCCTACTGATGGCCGCGGTACTTTGTGTGTTTCGTCGCAAGTTGGCTGCGTTCTTGACTGCAGCTTTTGCTCAACGGGTAAGCAAGGTTTCCAGCGCAACCTAACGACAGCAGAAATTATTGCCCAGGTCTGGGTGGCAAATCAATCGTTTGGGCCCCGTGATAACAGGGGTGATCGGCCTGTTACAAATGTTGTCATGATGGGCATGGGTGAACCCCTGCTTAACTTTGATAATGTCATCAAAGCGATGCACCTCATGAAAGATGACTTGGGTTATGGCATATCCAAACGCCGCCTAACATTAAGTACATCAGGGGTTGTGCCGGCGATGGATCAAATGAATGAAGAGATTGATGTGGCTCTGGCTGTCTCTCTGCACGCGCCCAACGATGAGCTGAGGAATCAGCTTGTCCCTATTAATAGAAAATATCCATTAAAAGAGCTTCTGGCGGCTTGCACGCGCTATCTTGATAAATATGAGAGTAAACGACGTCGCATCACCATGGAGTATGTGATGATTGAGGGCGTAAATGATAGCCCTGAACACGCTAAAGAACTTGCCAAATTGCTGCAAAAAATACCCTCAAAAATAAACCTTATTCCCTTTAATCCTTTCCCAGGAAGTGGGTATCGTAGGTCTCCGCCAGAGCGAGTAAAGTGGTTTCAGAATTTTCTTTTAAAACAAGGCTATACTACAACAGTCAGAAGTACGCGTGGAGAAGATATTGATGCGGCTTGTGGCCAGCTAGTAGGCATGGTGGAAGACAAAACCCAGCGTAACTCACGCTGGCGAGAAAAGTTGATTGACGTTAAGTCGGGCGATAATCCGCCCCTGAAGAAATAGCGCTAGATTAAAGACTGGGTTAAAATCTCAAGCAAGGAAGTTTGCTTTAACATGTTGAAAAACAACAATATTTTATTATACCTTCTAATTATTGTCGCTGCTTTAAATGTCGGCTGTAGTACGCTGAGTGGCGATAAAGAATCAGGTAATACATCAAAGAAAAATGACTTGCGGGAACCCTGGCAGTTGAATGTCGACTCAGCCTTAAAAGCCCATTTGACGGCGGGTGTGCAGTATTTAGGCGCAGGGGAAATGGGCCCCGCGCATCGTCATTTAAAGCGTGCGCTTGAGCTAGACGCTAGCTCAGTGCAAGTGCATAACGCACTAGCGATATTTTATCAGGCCGAAGGGGACAGCACTCGCGAGGAATTCCATTTTAAAAAAGGCCTCGAAATTGATCCCGAAAACTCAAGTTTGAAGCATAATTATGGCAGTTCTCTGTGCCGGCGAGGCCTATATGAAAGCTCAAGAACTTACTTGACCAGTGCCGCTGCCGACTACCACTACGAAGGACGTGCTGAAAGTTATCAGAACCTAGGGATTTGCGAACGCCAAGCGGGGAACGACAGTGCGGCCTTTGCCGCGTTTGAAGATGCATACAGATTGAATAAAAACCTTCCCAAGGCAGTGCTTGGACTGTCTCAATTCCGACTTGAGAAGGGAGATAACCACGCCTCCTATGAGCTTTACGCTCGTTATTTGAAAATGGCGACACAAAATGCTGAAAGCCTTTGGCTAGGCATTCGCCTAGAAAGGATTTTTGGTGACAAAAATGCCTTGGCAAGCTACGAGCTAGCCTTGAGGAAACGATTCCCAAGCTCAAAAGAATTTACGTTGTATAGCGCTAATTCATCAATAAAAAGGTAACGCTGTAATTTAAATGGGTGCTAGAAAGTCAAAAGCCAACAAGCATGTGCTGAAACCCAGTAAGCCAAATGCGACGCAAGTACTCGCAATGACAGTTGGGGATGAGTTGCGGGGTGCTCGTGAGAGAATGGGCGCAACTGTTGAAGAAGCAGCGAATGAGCTATGCCTATCCACTGGTTTTTTGAGAGCACTTGAAGACGATGCTTATTCAAAGCTGCCAGAACCCATATACGTCAGGGGTTATATCCGTTCCTACTCAAGATTCCTGGGCCTGCAGGGTGATACGCTTGTTGAAAAGTACAATTCCCTGTTGAGCGAGCAGGTAGGAGGGGGTGAATCTGGCAGTCAGCATGCCAGTACTACCGTGAGCCCTTCGGTGGGTGTGACTAGCAATAATAAACGCTATGTTATCTACCTGCTTTCGGTCCTGGTAATTGGGCTTATTCTTATGCTTTCTCTTTTATACTGGAGTGGATCTGATTACGATGGTTCTCCAAGCATTGGCTTGGAGAAAGTATCTATTGAAGGGGCAGATGGCCGGCTTATCCTAGAAGATTTTTCAAAGCAAGGAGGGGAGATTTCGTCGATTGTTAAGACACCGTCTGTAAAGAGCATAGTTTCAGAGAAAGCCTCCGAAGTAAGTACGGGCGAAAAAAATATATTTGCGAACTTTATTGACTCTCTTTTGGTTAGCGTGAAAGAAGAGTGCTGGATTCAAGTAACGGATAGAGCTGGCGGAACACTGTATTCCGCCCTCATGTCGCCTGGGGAGTCCTTGAGCCTATCAGGGTTGGCCCCGTTTAAAGTGGTTGTTGGTAATGTGCACGGTGTGAGCATTAATTTCAATGGTGAGCAAGTAGACCTTAATTCCTATCAATCTCGTCAAAGTCGTGTTGCTGTTGTAAAGCTAGGCGGATAAAATCCAAACCTGACCTATTTTAAGCTGAGCGTGTGGCGCCTAGTTGTTTCTTTTTTGTTCAACCATATAAGATAAGCGAAACGTTTTAATGAGCAGTAATAGTCATCAGATAGTACGCCGAAAAACCCGTAAGATATGGGTTGGCGATGTCCCTGTGGGGGGCGACGCGCCTATTACCGTGCAGAGTATGACCAATGCAGATACGAGAGATGTCGCTGCAACGGTCGCTCAAATCCTTAGTTTGGAGGAGGCTGGCGCTGACATGGTCAGAGTTTCGGTGCCTTGCATGGACTCCGCTGAGGCGTTTGAGCTAATTAAAGCGCAAACCACAGTGCCGCTTATTGCAGATATCCACTTTGACCATAAAATCGCCCTTAAAGTTTCAGAGTATGGGGTTGATTGTTTGCGCATTAACCCTGGTAATATTGGTAAAGAAGAGCGTATCCGAGAAGTTATTGCCTGTGCGCGCGATAAAAATATCCCTTTGCGCATTGGCGTTAATGCTGGCTCCTTGGAAAAAGACCTTCAGCGGAAATATGGCGAACCCACTGCACAAGCTTTGGTCGAATCAGCGATGCGGCACGTCGATATTCTTGATCGTCATGACTTCCAAAACTTCAAATTAAGCCTCAAGGCCTCTAATGTTTTTAT
>JAHRVS010000419.1 GCA_019090565.1 Gammaproteobacteria bacterium | reverse complement strand
TTCGTAGAAAGCTATTTAGTACGTTTCCATCTTGGTTTTTTATTTTTTTTGATGTGGACGCTGGGTGGCTATCATTTTGTTCGGTAATTTCATCTGGTGCCCATTGGTGAGGGTTGTGGCACGTTATGCAGGCTATAGCACCAAATTCATCGATTTCATTTTTGGCGTTAATCAGTGGCATCGCATTTGGGTTTGAACGCAATATCATATCTTTTTCTGGATGGCTGAAATGTTTTACGACAAGTTTTTCGGCGTGACCCATTTTGGTGTGACAGTCAAGGCATATTTGGTCACGAGGCAAGGCCGGTTCCTCTCCGCCATAGGCCTGGAAGTCGCCTGCGTAAAGAAAGGGTATGTCGGGTTCTCCACGGTGCATGGTGTGGCATGCGCCACAAGCGCCGGTTTTTTTCGGTGAATGGCCAAAGCGATTCTCAGTCTCTTTCGCGGTAACACGCATATCATGGTCAGTGTTTACAACACGTTCATATTTTTTGTGACAAGCACTGCAAAGCTGCCCCTCACTGTTATCGATGTTGAGTACCGGGGTGCCGGGTTCACCGCTGTGAACACTGTGGCAGGTGAGGCAAGTTAATGCCTGAGTTTCTTTGCCATTGATAGTGACGATTTCGTCGAGCTTCATATTAACGGGGTGAATGCCTTTTTTTCGGGCTTCTTTTTTATTTTTAGCATGTTGACGGGGGTGACATTCGCTACATAGCGGCCCTTTTTTAGCGTCGAGAACGGTCAACGCTTTATTGTTAGCGCCATGTATCTGGTGGCAGCTTTGGCAAACCAGTGCTTGGTTATGTCCTAAAGCCCCCCCTTGCTCAATTAACGATTTGGGTAATCCCTCCTGAAGGGCCTGCGTACTTGCGTAATGGCTGGTCTGGTCATCTGCAGGGGGCTTCAAATACATGCCAATGGGGTGGTTGATACCGCTGGGTGGGTTTTCTTGAACATTATCTCGTTTTGACTCGTGACAGGCCTCGCATAAATCCCCTCCGTGGTTGAGCGTGCGTAACCACGGATTCTGGTGTTGAGTATAAAGGGTCTCAGTTTGGCTAATATTTGACGTGTGAGGGGTATGGCAGGAACCACAAGATAGCTGCCCAGTGTTACCACGTAATTTTTTTTTGCTATGGACTAAGGGGAAACTTTCGGGGATTTCATCAAGAAAATTTTCCTGTGTTACTGCTTTTAATTCACTTGGGGGGTGGTGAATATCTGGGTGTTGATTTGCCCGCCCAATGGCATGACGAGAATCAAGTACGGCACCGTGGTGGCAGCTATAACACATCTGCTCAGTGGCAACAGGGGGGACACCATCTTGCTCGCCTTCGTTATCTGAATAATCAGATGACCACGATAAATGACAGCTAACGCAGCCTTCTTCAGGCGCACTTTGAGTGGGTGAAGTTAAGCCAAGGGTTGTAGGATTGTTTAGTTGGAGTGTTAATACCTCAATATGATTGCTTCTGGCCGCTGCGACATAGAGCTTGTTTTTATAAACGGTTAGGCCCACAGGCGTCAAAAATTTAATGACACTGCCGTTACTGTCAGACAATAAACCCGCTGCGCGCCCTTTATGAAAAACTGAGATGGTGCCACGATACGAATCGCTAATTAACATGTATTCTTCAGAGGTAGTCGTATTGGTATAGAAGGCCAAACCGTTTGGGCGATAGAGCTGACCTGGCTTAAGCCCAAACCGGGCGGTCTGAGAAAATCGCCTACCTTTATGATTAAAGCTTTGCACGCGCCCGTTTAATACATCGACCACATGGATATAATTATCAGAATCAAATTTCAGCTGAAAGGGAAACTGGAATTGTCCTTTTGCTTCGCCACGCTGCCCCCAGCATTGAACAGTTTTGCCAGTATCGATTTCTGTTCGGCATACTTGGTGGTTAGCGCGGTCACTCCAGCTGATAATATTTTGGTTAACGGTAAGTGAAACGGGCTCTGGTGGTTTTTCTCCATCTAAGGGGATTGATCGGATGAATGTCCCTTTTTGGGAAAATAATGTGATTTGGTGATTTTTGCTATCTGCAATATAAACCTGTTCATTTGCGATACTGATTCCCATAGGGTGGTTTAGATTGCTATGGTCACCGAAAATAAACGCCAGCTCGCCCGACGAGGTGAATACCACCACCCGATGGTTGAGTCCATCTAAGGCATAAACATCCCCATTTTTGTTCACAGCCATATCCGATGGCTGATCAAGCTCCATATTCAGAGGCGCCAACTTTTTTGCCGATAGGCTTGCAAGTGCGTTGCATGATAGGAGTAATAGAGTAATAAACAGAAACTTTTGGTATAAAGTATTCATTGTAATAATTGGTCAATTCTAATTGTGTCGTCATCGTCTTTAAAACGGTCAAAAAACCTCACTAATATATTGGTTTCAATTTCTTTCTGGCGCGTCGGTGTTGCACCGAGAAACCCAAAATCGAGCATGGAATGCTGGGAGCTGTGGCATTGTGTACAGGGTGGGCCTTCTTTTTTCAGTGGTATATGTAAGCGTGCTTTGATTTGTGCTTTTTGATTTTCATCGCTGCTTTTCCACTCTTGCTCTATTAGTTTGGCAAAAGGGCTGGTTTTAAGCTCTAAAGCTAGATCTCCCTCGAAGAACGGGGCTATTCGGGCACCGGTTTGTGGTGCAAGAGGGGGACGAGGCTTAAATTGGGATGAGTGACTGCTTGGATTGCTGTTGGCGCTTTTTTCCGAAGTTTGCGCCGATTGTCGTGCTGTCAAAGGAAATCCTGTGTTAACGCCTTCATAGGCGAGCCACGCATAGTTTAGCGACTTACCCTTAGGCCGAAAGTGGCAGGTTTCACAAGCAATGTAGGTGGTGTGCATATTCATAAAGGTACGGCTACGCACATCTTTCTGGTGGGGTAGGGCAAGATGGCAGGTGGTACAAAACCCTTTGGTTTTGACTTTTGGCAACGAGGCGCGTTTGTGAAAGGGGGGAACAGATAAAGGGTCTG
>JAHRVS010000418.1 GCA_019090565.1 Gammaproteobacteria bacterium | reverse complement strand
GATGAAACAACCATTGTCATCGGTATTGAGGAGGAGACAGCATAATGAAGCAAATCGTAGACTCCGTTATGGACTGGGTAGAAGTTCGTATGCCTGTTGCCAAGCTCTATGATGAGCATATGGCTAATTATTATGCGCCAAAAAACTTTAACTTCTGGTATTACTTCGGTTCTTTGGCTTTGTTCGTACTTGTTAATCAGCTGGTAACAGGTATTTGGTTAACTATGTATTACACCCCGTCGGGTGAAGAAGCGTTTAACTCCATTGAATACATCATGCGAGATGTTGAATATGGCTGGTTGCTGAGGTATATGCACTCCACCGGCGCCACCGCCTTTTTTATTGTTATATATTTACATATGTTTCGCGGCATGATGTATGGCTCCTATAAAAGCCCTCGTGAGCTGGTATGGTTGTTTGGCATGGGAATATATGGAGTTTTGATGGGGGAGGCTTTCTTCGGTTATTTGCTGCCATGGGGGCAAATGTCTTATTGGGGCGCCCAGGTTATTCTTTCTTTGGTTGGCGCGGTACCAATTGTTGGTGACGATATTTCACTGTGGGTGCGAGGTGACTATGTTATCTCTGGCGTAACGCTAAACCGATTTTTTGCGCTCCACGTGGTAGCGCTCCCGATAGTTTTGCTTGGCTTAATCGTTATGCACTTGTTTGCCTTGCATGAAGTTGGCTCCAGCAACCCTGATGGCGTTGAAATCAAAGAGAAAAAAGATTCCGAAGGCATACCTTTGGATGGCATTCCTTTCCACCCTTACTACACAGTAAAAGACATTGTGGGTGTTGTGGTGTTCCTCGTAGTTTTTTGCGCGGTGATTTTCTTCTTTCCCGAAGGGGGCGGTTTGATTCTCGAAGGCCCGAACTTTGAACCATCGAGCCCACTGAAGACGCCCGAGCATATCGCGCCAGTGTGGTACTTTACGCCTTATTACTCAGTACTTAGGGCTGTTCCAAACAAACTAGGCGGTGTTATCGCAATGGGTGGCGCAATCGCATTCCTATTTGTGTTGCCATGGCTAGATCGAAGCCCTGTTAAGTCGATCAGGTATAAGGGGTGGATGAGCAAGGTTGCTCTTGCATCTTTTGTTGTCTCATTTTTTGTACTGGGTTATTTGGGTACGCAGCCAACATCCGAGCTCAAGCTGCTTGTTGCGCAGGTATTTACCGCTATTTATTTTCTGTTCTTTATCCTGATGCCGTTCTATACGACGATGGAAACGACGAAACCGGTTCCAGAGAGGGTTACTGAATAATGAAAAAAATCCTTGTTTTCCTTTTAATGGTGGTCCCTAGCTTAGTGTTGGCCAGTGGCGATAGCATAAAACTTGAGCATGCTCAGATTGATGCAACGGACCTAGAGTCACTGAAGCGTGGGGCAGACCTGTTTTACGCCCAATGCGCAGGTTGTCACTCTACGAAATATGTGCGATACGAGCGAATCGCTAAAGACCTGAATCTTTCAGAAGCATATGTAAAAGAAAACTATATGCTGAATACTGAGGTTATTGGTTCTACGGCGCTTTCATCTATGCCTGCTGATCTCGCTAAAAAGTGGTTTGGCACGCCCCCTCCTGATATGAGTCTGGAGGCTCGCCTGCGTGGTAATGATTGGCTTTATTCCTACTTGATTGGGTTTTATGAAGATGAAAGTCGTCCATTCGGGTATAATAATCATGTATTTAGAGATGTTGGAATGCCGAACGTGCTTGCTGGGTTGAAAGAAGACCTTGGTGAGGAGAAGTTTAAAGCGGCGGCAAATGACCTAACAAACTACATGGCTTACGTCGCTGATCCTGTTAAAGTTGAGCGAGAGGCATTAGGCATTAAGGTGATCATCTTTTTGTTGATTTTGTTGATCCCAGCCTACTTGCTTAAAGTTGAATACTGGAAGGACGTTCACTAGGGCACCACTTAGTAATTGTATTATCTGATTGATATGTTGAAGGGGCTCATAAATATGAGTCCCTTCTGTGCGTTTTGCGAGCTGCATTAATTGCAGTAAAATAGGTTTGATGGAGAAGTTATGGGTGTGGTTGCAAAAAGAACGTCGATGACATTTTATTCCAATAGTCGGGACCACTATTGCCATCGCGTTCGGATCGTTTTGGCTGAAAAAGGCGTATCTGTTGAAATCGTCAATGTTGACCCAGCGAACCTGCCTGAAGACTTGGCTAGTTTGAACCCCTACAACTCACTTCCTACTCTGATTGACCGTGATCTGGTGCTTTATGAGCCCAATGTCATGATGGAGTATCTCGATGAGCGCTTTCCTCACCCCCCTTTGCTTCCGGTTTACCCTGTGGCTCGAGCTCAAAGCCGCTTGCTTAGCCATCGGATACAGCGGGACTGGTGTGGTTACGTCGACATGCTAATGAGTGAGAGTGGCGATGAGATGGCTCGGGATACAGCTCGCAAAGAGCTGCTAGAGAGTTTGGTTGCAGTCTCCCCGATCTTTGAAGAAATGCCTTATTTCATGAGTGAAGAGTTCACTTTGGTTGATTGCTGCGTAGCGGCGATTTTATGGCGCCTGCCAGTAATGGGTATTGAGCTGCCCAGAAGCAAGTGTGAGGCGCTTTACCAGTACTCTCAGCGTGTCTTTGAGCGCGAGTCCTTTCAGGCGAGTTTGTCTGAGGCTGAGCGTGAGATGCGGCCTCGATAGATGGTTTAGTAACCAAATTAATTTTATTTTTGATTCGATCTAGGGTATAACGTCGTCAAAGATAACAGATTGGAATATTTATGAAGTCTAGACGGCCATATCTCGTACGTGCTCTTTATGAGTGGATTGCTGACAACAACTCTACACCCTATCTACTGGTACACGCTGACACCGTTGGTGTCGACGTACCCTTGGAGTTTGTTAATGAGGGGCGTATTGTTTTAAACGTCGCTCAGGGGGCCGTGCGTGATCTGGTGATGGACAATGATTTGATCTGTTTTTCTGCACGCTTCGCAGGAAAACCTCGCTCGGTTTCTATACCAGTGCGAGCCGTCTTGGCAATTTATGCCAAGGAAAATGGTCAGGGTATGTTTTTTGATGGCGTTGACGATGAGCCTCTTGCTGCTCAAGCTCAAATGGCTCAGAGAGAGAAGCCGGCAAAAACCATTTTGCGTTTGGTTAAGTAAAGCGGCCAGAGGGGCGTAAGGCGGCTTCTTTTAGTTCAGTTCTGGTTGAGAGCATGGGTGCTCGTCAGCCTGAAGTTAGGCGCTTAGCTCCTTATATACTCGGTTAGTTTGATTATTTTTTGAGCGCCACGGACGCCGCGTATCTTTTCAATGATGGCGTTTTCCTCCTTGCGGTTGAGTAAGCCCATTAAGTAAACAATACTATTTTCGGTAACTATTTTGGTTCTATTTGACGGGGTGTTTTTGCCCGAGGTCAGTGCCAGTTTTACTTTAAAGGTAATCCAGCTGTCATTGAGCCTAACAAGAAGGGAGCTGGGCCCAGCGATCTCCATTGCATTGTAAACACGGTTTACGTGCCTTATCTTTTGAACAATACCTTTCGCTTTCAATTTTGATTTTTTTGAGTCTGTCTGTCCCGCAATGAGCACGGTTCCGTTGTAGCTAGTAATTTCTATATGAGACCCTTTCAGTTCAGGCGCCAGATTTTTAATGTTAATCAGTGATTTTCTTTCAATGCTGTGGTCTTCAATAAGCGCGCCAAAGGTGCGTTTCCCGTGGTTTTGGTCAGCAACGCGATCTCCGTGTGCGACCACTAACAACTGGGTGCACCCCGACAACAGGCTTATACTCACGAAAATGAGCGTCAAAAGCTGATTTTTTTTTATTTGACTCATAATGAGGGCTCCTGGTGAGTAGCTGGGAGTTTAACAAGAGCTGGTTTTATATCCCCTCTAGTATAAAAAACTGCCATTAATTCGTTAAATTCCAAAAAGTTGCGCATCAAGCAAATCGAGTAAGCAGTGGGTAATGAGGGTATGGCAGAGGTGAATGTCTGAGCGGGCTTCAGAAGGAACTCGCAACTCGATGTCATCTGCCCCCAGCAACCTTGCAACATCGCCGCCTTCTGCTGCGGTCAAGGCTATAATTTTAAGCTCTCTTTCATGCGCCGCTTGAACTGCTTGGATTGCACTGGGGGAGTTTCCGCTAGAGCATATAACGACCAGTAGATCTTTTTCAGAGCCTAGTGCGTGAATCTGCTTCGAATAAATTTCGTTCAAGCCGGTATCGGTAGCGATGGCGGTGGTTGTTGGTTGGCTATCACAGAGGCAAAGTGCGGGCAAAGGCGGGCGTTCGTGCTCAAAATGATTAAGAAGGTGGGCGGAAAAAGCCTGTGCAATTGAGGCGGAGGCGCCATTCCCACAGATTAAAAATTTACCGTCTTGCAGTAAGCATTGAGTAAGGCCTTCGCCGGCAGCGGCAATCTCTTCGCTGAGTTCTTCGGCAACCTTAATCTGCATTTCTACCGATAGGGCTATTCTTTGGTTGATGCGTTGTGCGAAGTCCAAATGGTTGCCGTCCTGCGTTATGAGTGATGAGGATAAGAAAGAAACAATATTCATTAGCTTAGAGTGGGTCAAAGCATGATAGCAAAAAAAAGCCATGTTTACGGCGCAGTGCTAGGGTAATGTGAAGGCGTCTTTTACCCACTCGACTTTAAGGTTTTCGGCTTGTTGTGTCTCTAGGCTGTCTTGGCCTGAGATTCCCATTGCATCAAAGCGGCAAAAAAGTTTGTTCGTCCATCGGTTGGTTTGAAGGTAGTAGTGCGCCGTTTTAATAATTCTGGCTTGTTTGGCCAAGGTGATTGAGTCGAGTGCGTTCCCAAACTGTGAGTTGTTGCGATAACGAACCTCTATGAAAACCAAGGTTTGCGCATCCTGCATAATTAAATCTATCTCGCCATGACGACAGCTAAAATTACGGGTAATGGGTCGCAGTCCTCTTTTTTTTAGGTATGCCTCTGAAAACGATTCAAATTTCTGCCCTTTTTTCTGCGAAGGGCTCAGCTTTTTCAGCAATGGGATTTTCATTAGGTAGCTGAATTTCCAGTATGGGGGGGGTCGTTGCGCTGGCCTGGCCGTTTTTCATAATGGCCCAGGGCAAGGATCGTTCAATTTGTTGATCAGGCAATAGGCGTAAACTTCCAGTTTGGCCTAGAATCCAGATGTCAGGGGCAGTCTGCATGATGGGTAGCCAAGTGGCAAGATGGAAGGCGTCGGCACCCAAAGCATATAGTCGCTCTAGGTGTTTGTTGTGATTGTTCCAGGCTGAGTTGAGGCTTTGCCTAATCACTGACTTTGGTTCTAGTATCCAAGGGATGTCACAGAACTGAATGCCGTCAAGGTCGCTGTTTTTTTTGTAACGAGCGTTGGCGGGCGAAAAGATATGAGACGTGGAGTACAGGGGGATATCAGCGGCAAAATAAAAAGCTAGACCGGGCTTTAGCTGTTTGGCCTGATTGGGGAGTGCAAGCATCGCTATAAAGTCGATATCTTTACGGCGACGAGCAGTGAACTCGATAGGCTCGTTGAGTATCCTTTTGAGCTCGTTGGCCCTAGATTCGCTTTGCGGAATATTGAGCAAGGCCTTGAGACTGGGGCCGTAATTATTTTTTACTGGAAATCCTTCTTGGGTCAGAATTTTTCCGCCAATTGATTGCCACTGTGTGTTAAATGATTGCGCTAAGCGGTAGCCCCACTGGTTGTCGGGGTACAAAATAGCGGCTCTGTCGTGGCCGTCGCTAAAGGCTTTAAGGGCTATTTGTCTCGTCTCATCTTCTGGAGATAAGCCGAATTGAGTTAGTTCTTCTTGTATTTGGCCGTCGGTTCTAGAGCCATAGTTCAATGAGAGCGTTTTTAAGGGGAGTGTTTCCATGTTTGTTAGTTCGGTAACATTTGCCTTTTTAAGTGGGCCTACGATTAGGTCGGCGCCTGATTGGCTGGCCTCTAAATAAATGTCCATAAAAGATTTATCGGGTATTTCTGTGTTGTAAATACGCAGGGTGGGGCTTGGGTTGCCGCGAGATTTAGACAAGTAATAGTTGGCAAGGAAGCCGTTGCGAATGGCGCTGGCTGGCCCTGAAAGCTGCTTGCTTAGCGGGAGCAGCAATGCGATGTGTTGGGGGCGAAATTCCTCGAGACGGCTCATGGCCTTCAGGCGAAGCGGGAGGTTTTTCGCAGCAGGATGGGTCGGCCATGTTTTTAACCAGTAATCCAGTGCGCGCTTTTGCGCGTCGATGTCGTAAGTGTTCTCTCGTGACACCAGTGCAAGCTGAACCCATCCGTTAAGCTCAAAGCTGGCTCGCTGAAGAGGCAGGCTTTGTATGTCAGCAAGGGGGGCGCTTAGCAGGTTGCTCCAAATTTTTTCTTCGTTAAAACGAGAATCTGCCTGAGAAAGGAGTGCATTGAAAAAAATACGCTCTCTTGCTGCCTCCAAGTGTTTGCCCGAAGCTTGGTAGGCACGGGCTCTTAGCTGGTCAACTGCCAATTGTTTTTTGATGTTTAGCGACGAGGTTAACGCGCTGATGTTGTAGTAAGCGCCAGTTAGGACGGCCAGGGCTTCTTCCGAATTGCCGAGAAGGATGTGTGCTTCTGAATAGAGAAGTAGGTATCGATACTGCGAGACCTGGGAAAGTGATGAGCGCTCTAGGTTGTTAATGATTGCGAGGGATTCTTTTACCTGCCAGTTATGCAGGAGTAATTCGGCCGCATCGAGCATGTATTGCTCTGCGAGGGCGGGGGGGCTGCTCCTTGCTTCGTTTAGCAGCCTTGAGGCTTGATCTTGAATTGATTGGGCTTGGCTTGGTGCATCAGGGGGCGGTAAGGTGCTGCTGCATCCGTTTATAAGTAGGGGTAGAGCCAGTAATAATGGTAGAGCTATATGAAGAAAGTGACGCATGGTATTTAACTTTTTATCGATTTGGTTGGGGTGGTAAATGTAGTGATCACCAAGAAGGAATAGTACAGCTTGTTAGTACGGTTAATCTACGCTGCTCTAGACTCGGAGTGCCATAGGGTCGTCACGGGTAGAGGTGTTGTGCTGAGCTAATAGGAAAATGGCGCGGCAAGCCGAACAAAAGTGCTTAAATCTGAAAGACTAGGGATCGCCTTGACGGGGTTGTCGTTCGGCAATTGAAAGCGCGCTTTGTCAATGTTTGTTTCAACGAAAGAGGCGACCTGAAATTTGTTTCCGTAACGCAGGATGGCGACATCTGGCGGGAAGGAGTTTTTCATTGCGCTTTTCATATTTTCGAAGCCTTTGTTGTGGAAGGACTTCATGTTTTCGTCTGAAACGGCCTGCATGATTTTTTTCAAAGCAACCATTCTGGGGTTTTTTGTGAGTACGATTTCTCTGCTTTCTTGTAGGCCGGTTTCGTTGTTGGTGATTGCTGCGTGGTATATCTCGCCGGTGATGCCTGCAACGGTTTCCATTCTACCCGTTGCTTCAAGTTTGTCCGGCTCAGGAACGCGCTTAGAGCGGCTATTCATTTTTTTTGCTAGGTATTGAACGATCGTCCAGTCCTTAATTTTTTCTCGAAAAGCATGGACGTCTGTAATGCTTTTCCCGTTTACCATGTAGATGCCGGTATCTTTAATCAATAGGTAGAGCTCATCTTCGATACTCATTCGTAGGTGTTGCGCATCGAGGTACTCGACTTTAAAGCGCATGTCTTTTGTCGGTAGTTCCCAGGTGACCACTGTCCCAGCCGTGGCGGTTTGCAGCCCTAGAATGAAAGGAATGACCAGGGCGAGAATGTGGCTGATACGCATTTTTGTTTAAGTCCCCTTGAAATAAGCTTGGTTATACAGGCTTTCGTTAGTCTAGTCAGTGAGCTGTTTCAAATATAGTGCAGATTGATGTTCAGGGGAGGAGGTTTTCGTAAACAAGGCACCTTGTTTGGTTGTTTAGCGCTCTATTTACCTAGACAATATGGGGCAAAAATGTCATATTGGTTGGCCGTCTAATAGGCTTTCTGCTTGGGCGTGGGTATGGCTCTATGGGGTGCGTTGCACTTGCGTGGAGCATGCTTGGCGGGTCCCTTCGTTAATGATAAGAACAAATTTGCATGGTGCGTTCTGCAAAAACAAGCAGACGACGCAAGCATACAACAGTTTATGATACAGGAATTATGGCTAAGGTCAGCGATACAGCAGTTCTCGTGCGAGAACACCTTGAAAATCCACACCGCCAGGTTCAACTGAGTGCCGGCGAGAAAAGGGCATACAAAGACAGGATTAAGCGACTTCTGGTTAAAGAAGATGCGGTGCTTGTTGCCCATTACTATACAGAGCCCTTGCTTCAAGAGCTGGCCGAAGAGACAGGTGGTTGCGTTTCAGATTCCCTTGAAATGGCAAGGTTTGGTAAAAATCATCCCGCCAGTACCCTGGTTGTTGCTGGGGTGCGCTTTATGGGCGAAACGGCAAAAATATTAAGCCCCGAAAAAAGGGTTTTAATGCCGACACTTGAAGCTACCTGTTCTCTAGATATTGGCTGTCCTTCTGATCAATTTAATGACTTCTGTAACTTATACCCTGAGCACACCGTCGTGGTTTATGCCAATACCTCTGCGGCAGTAAAAGCGCGTGCCGACTGGGTGGTGACGTCGAGTATTGCCCTAGATGTGGTCGACCACCTTTCCTCTCTGGGTGAAGAAATCCTATGGGCGCCGGATAAACACCTCGGTGGTTATGTAGCGAAGCAAACTGGCGCTGAAATGGTGCTGTGGGATGCAACGTGTATCGTGCACGATGAATTTCGGGCCAGCGGTGTGAATGATCTAAAGCATTTATATCCAGACGCGGCTCTGCTGGTGCACCCAGAGTCTCCAGCTGCGCTGGTAGAAATGGCGGATATGGTGGGCTCCACCACACAAATTATCGATGCCGCTAGAATGATGGACAACGAAGTTTTTATTGTCGGCACTGACAGAGGGATTTTTTACAAGCTACAGCAACAAAATCCGGACAAGACTTTTATTGCCGCACCAACGGGCGGAGCCGGTGCAACCTGTAATAGCTGCGCTCATTGCCCATGGATGGCAATGAATGGCTTAGACAACCTCGCGGGGGTGCTTGAGTCGACTTCAGAGCACAATGAGATAGTTGTCGATAATCAATTGGCTGAGAGGGCTTTAACCCCCCTTAGCCGAATGCTCGATTTCGCCAAGCGAATGCAGTAGCGGCAAGGCGCAGCGCACTAAACTTCGTTTAACGGCTCACTAACTAAGTACTCCTGGCTTTCTACATCGCCTTACCCCCCCTCTCTATTCAGGCAGTAATGCGGTTCGACCTGCGGGGCTTGCTGCGTTTATGCGAAAATCACTATTTTTAGATATACCTTAAAGACGTAAGGCATGTTTGCTTTTGTTGATGGCTTGAATGCGGTGTTCAATCTTGGATGTCAGTGGGAAGTCGTTATCAGTGAGCGCCAGGGCAAATTCAAGTTGCTCAATGGCTTCGTCGGGCTTGCCGTTCAGGAAAAGACGCTCTGTTCGTGCGAGGTGGACACCGATGATGTCGTGGGTTTTTCCATACGCTTGCTCAAGCAGCGCCCATAACCCTGGGGATTGCGGGTGCTGTGTTTTTAATTTTTCCAGTAACTTTAGCGCGGTTTTCTCTTGATGATTTCCTAGTAGAGCCTCTAGATAGATTAGATTTAGGGTGAAGTCGCCAGGTTGAGTGGCATACAGGCTTTTTAGTAAATTCACGGCGGATGGAAAGTCTTTGTTCGCCATCTTGATTTGAGCGTGAGTGAGGTGCAGGAGTAAGTTGTTGGGCGCTTTTTTTATGAGTGCTTTTAATTGCTTTTCGGCTTCCTGGTATCGTTGCGCGCTGATGAGCAAGTTTATAAGCCTGTAGTGTGTCATGAGCTGTTGAATGGTGCTGCTATTTTCTAAGCGTTTCTTATGTTGCTTAATTGACCCTTCAATGTCTGTTGTATAGCGGGCCTCCATGCGGGCTTTGATCAAATAGAAATCGGTATTCTCTGGGTAATATTTCGAGGCATATTGCGCGGCGCGGCCTCTGGCGTCAGCCACTCTAGACTCTGTCACGGGGTGGGTAAGGAGGTATTCAGGGGGCTTTTCTCTGCTATATTGGTGTGTTTTCTGCAACTGTTCAAAAAAATTTCCAATTGACCTTGGGTCAAGGTCAGCATTTGCCATTGTGCTCATTGCAAGGCGGTCCGCTTCACGCTCATTGCGCCGACTGAAGCGTAACCGCGATTGCACTGCTGCTGCCTGGGTGGTTGCTAAGGCAGCGTAACCGGTATCGCTATCGCTGGTGGCAATGAGTAGTACGCTAGCCAGTAATGCGGCGCCTTGTACCCACTGGTCCTTTTTTGCTTCTTCAATTGTGCGAGCAAAATGACGTTGGCTTAAGTGAGCGAGCTCATGGGCGACAACGCCGGCAAGCTCTCCTTCAGTCTTTGAGTGGAGGAATAATCCGGCGTTTATACCGATGACTCCCCCCGGCACAGCAAAGGCATTGATTGCTGGGCTGTTTATTAGGACGATGTTTAAGTGTTTGTCAGGCAGTTCGCTGCCATTTGCCAGGCGGCGTGTGATGTTACGAAGGTAACGCATGACTATGGGGTCGTGCATTAAGGGGGCTTTTGAGCGAAGCGCGCGCAACCAAGCTTGCCCAAGCATTTTCTCTTTTTCGGGAGAAACCACGCTGGAAATTCGATCTCCTAACAGAGGGAGGCTATTGTCGGTGCCTTCAGTCCGTCCAAAAGCGCAATGACAACATATGAGCAGTGTTAGGGCGCCAAAAAGGCGAGAGAGCTGTTTAGTCGAAGCAGTTTGCAAAGTTAATTGACCATTAAAGCAAGTAATCACTGTTGGGTTTGAGACTAGCTCTGGCGCGAATAGTTCCGAGTGTCTGTAGTAGTGAGGGTTTCTTCGCGGCTTCTGTAAACAGGGCCAGCACGAGGGGTGATTGCCCAGCTCAGTGTGCGTTCATGGCTGCCCGTTATGCTATACATAGTATAACCCTTCATGGCAAACTGGGCCTGGATTTTAGGTTAAGGAATTATATCTTGTCTCGTTGGTGAGGTATTATGCAATGAATTCAGGTTATTATCATATTTGAGGCTACATTGAAGCATTCCGGTGTGGTGAGGAAGTGCAAGAGTGCTTGAAAGCGATGACATATTAGACGTCTGCGGACTCGACTGCCCAATGCCGCTGTTAAAAATGAAGCAGCGGCTTAACAAAATGTCTGCCGGTGGCGTGTTAACGGTCATTACGACGGATAAAGCGTCTGTGCGGGATTTTTCCGTTTTTCTGAGGCAGGCTGGGCATGCGCTTCTGGAGCAGCGTGAAGACAATGCGCAGTATCAATTTCGAATAAAAAAGGGCCAATAGCGCTGCATCAACGAGCGCCGATCAGTATATGAATATTCTGAACATTTTAAATAACTGGTTCAATGATTACCTGTCTGATGAAGAAGCCGTTTATTTTCTGTTTCTGATTATCTTCAGTGTTGCGGTGTTTTTCCTGTTTGGGCAAATGCTGGCGCCGGTTTTTAGCAGCGTGGTGATCGCTTACTTGCTTCAGGGGGCGGTACTTCAACTGGTGAAGCGGGGTCTGAGTGATTTTAGCGCGGTGCTATTGGTTTATACCTTAACCTTCGGGCTTTTTTTCGCGTTTATGGTATTAGTGTTTCCGCTGGTCTGGCAGCAGCTTACGGAGTTACTGGACTCTCAGTTGCCGAAGGTGATTTCTGATACCAGTGAGTGGCTTGAGGCGCTTCCAGTGAAATATCCAGACTTGATTGCCGCCAGCCAAGCGCAGCAGTGGAGTGACCGTATCAGTCTTGAGGTTGCCTCTGGGGCGCAAGTTGTTCTTTCGTTTTCGCTTTCTAAATTGCCCAATGTGATTGCTCTGTTGGTTTACTTGGTATTGGTGCCGGTGATGGTTTTTTTCTTTTTGAAGGATAGAGAGAAAATGACCAGATGGGCGAAGTCCTTTTTGCCGACCAAGCGGACACTGTTGAAGTCGGTTTGGCTTGAGATGGATGACCAGATTAGCAACTACGTACGCGGTAAAGCGATTGAAATACTCATTGTGGGCACCGTGACATTTGTGTGCTTTTGGCTTGTCGGTGTGAAATATGCCGCACTTCTGGGCCTGCTGGTCGGGATGTCGGTAGTGGTTCCCTATGTGGGTGCGGTGGTTGTGACTGTACCCGTTGCACTGGCCGGTTATTTTCAATTTGGCCTGGGGGGATGGGACTCACCGCTGGTGACCATGCTGTTGCTGTATACCGTTATTCAGGCTTTAGATGGAAACGTGCTCGTACCGATACTTTTTTCAGAGGCAGTAAACCTCCACCCTGTGGCCATTATCATTGCGATACTAATATTTGGAGGTTTGTGGGGGTTTTTGGGTGTATTTTTCGCGATTCCGCTCGCGACTCTGGTCAAAGCAGTGCTTTCAGCTTGGCCCAAAGGGTTGCAGCGAGAGAATGAGTCAGACGTTGATGATGTCTTTGATGACCATGTCTATGACCATTAATCTGCGATCGCTAAAAAAGGGTTTGCGGCACTGCTCAGTTTGATGGGTTCATATTATTGAGGCAGTAACTTTTTGGCCGATGCCAATACTTCGGTAACGTGTCCCGCAACGTTGACCCCTCGCCACTCTTTAGCCAGCGTGCCATCTATGGCAATCAAGAAGGTGCTTCTTTCTACGCCTATGATTGTTTTTCCGCCAATTATCTTCGGCTTTAATACTTCAAACTGCTTGCAAAGGGCTTCTTCCATATCTGAAATTAGCTCAAACGGCAGGTTTTCTTTTAATTTGAATGACTCATGTGATGCAAGGGTGTCTCTGGACACGCCTAGGACGACCGTTTTTATGCCCTTAAAATCTTCGTAATGAGCGCCGAAATCCTGTGCCTCCATTGTGCAACCTGGCGTGGCGTCCCTGGGGTAGAAAAACAAAGCAAGCTGGTAACCTTTTAGTGCAGATAATTTGATGTCTTTGTTGTTGGTGGCCGGAGCAAAGAAGTTCCCCACCTTTTTACTTTCTGAAACGGTCATTTTTTATCCTTTGCGTTCTGTAGACTCCTTGCCTTTGATAAATATAAACCAAAAGTGCTCTTTTCGCATATTATCATTGCCTTATGTGCACGATGTGGTCTATGCCGGTTTTGCACGAGACTTAATCGGTGACGTAGCTACCGGGTAAGAAGTGCATGTTGGAGCCGCCCTTGTGCCTTCTAGTGGGTGCAAATACTTGGATTGCCGGTTTGCATAGGGTTGTTTGCATAGGCCCTTGTGGTTCGGCTTGTATTTACGACTGATGCTTTGTAGTATTACGCGTTTCGCTTTTCTGCCCTTGTTGGGCGCCAGTTAGCAAAATAAATCGGGGAGTTTTCATGATTTCAGGTAGCATCGTAGCGTTGGTTACCCCAATGGATCAGAGCGGCAGTGTCGATTGGGACAGCTTGGCCCAGCTCGTTGAGATGCATATCGAGAAAAAGACCAGCGCCATTGTTGCGGTCGGGACAACGGGGGAGTCGGCCACGCTGGACATGGCTGAACATACGACCGTCATCAAATTTGTTACCGAGCAAACGGCAGGGCGTATTCCTATTATCGCTGGAACCGGCGCAAACTGCACACGAGAAGCGATCGAACTTACCCAGGGGGCAAAAAACTCCGGGGCTGACGCGTGTTTGCTGGTGTCCCCCTATTACAACAAACCTACTCAGGAAGGTTTGTACCAGCACCATAAAGCCATTGCCGAAGCCGTAGCCATTCCACAAATGCTCTACAATGTTCCAGGGCGTACTGCCGTGGATATGCTGCCAGAAACCGTGGGTCGTTTGGCTAGCATCCCAAATATTGTCGCTATAAAGGAAGCCACCGGCGACTTGGTGAGGGGGCAGGAAGTACTGGACATTTGTGACGATCGAATAGCTGTTTATTCTGGGGATGACGCAACCGCCGTAGAATTGATCCTGATGGGGGCCAAAGGAAATATATCCGTGACAGCGAACGTTGCACCCCTAGCGATGTCTGAAATGTGTGCGGCAGCACTTGCGGGGGATGCACAGACCTCACGGGCAATAAATAAAAAACTGGCCAAGCTGCATCAGCACCTGTTTGTTGAGTCTAACCCCATTACCGTTAAATGGGCCTTAGCAGAAATGGGCTTGATACCCCCTTACTTGAGACTGCCTCTTACTGAACTAAGCTCTCAGCACCACCAGCTATTAAGAGAGACACTTCAATCGGCAGCGCTTTTATAAGTTGCGCAATGGATGTCAGTGCGCTGGGTTGGCGCGCCTTGCCAGCAATTCAACAACTAAAAGGGATTCACATCATTATGCGGACAAGTATCCGGCTGCTTACTATCCAACTATGTATTTTTGTTTCAGCCTGCAGTTTACTGCCGGAAGATGAAAGAGGGTTTCAAAGCAGCACGCAATCAATGGGCTATATGAAAGTCCAAGATGCCGAAGCGCTTAAGGTGCCAGAGCCATTGAGTACCCCTGAATTTGGCGATATTTATCCGGTCCCCAGTGCATCGACCTCGTCGGGGCAAGTTGAGCAGGCCAGAAAATTCAAGCTGCCCCAGCCCAAGCCTTTAGAGATTATTTGGGAAGATCAAAAGGTGCAGTTGCGGAAAAAAGGTGCGCGTCAATGGATTCGCCTTAACGCAAAGCCTGGTCAGGCTTGGGGTGCTTTGCATCAATACTTGAGGCATAAAAACTTATCGGTAGAAAAAGAAGACTCCAGGGCCGGTACGATTGAAAGTGATTGGTTAAACCCCGCTCAAGCTAACACGCTATTTAGCGAAACTAAGTCTACTGAAGCGGCGTATCGAAAACTGCGTATTCGAGTAGAGCGAGGCAGTGATGCGGATATCAGTAATGTTTACTTGTCTCTTGTCGAGCACAAAGCTGGGCCCGTTTCGCAACTGCCCAGCGGCAAAGAAATTGACTGGACCAACACCGAGGCGATGCTGCCACAAGTGAATAACCTGCTGTCGGGGCTGAACGCGTACCTATCAACACAAGACTTCGATCAGGCCAATGTGTCGCTGGCTGGCCAAACTATCTCATCAGACCCCATTACTGAGATTACCTGGGTCGATGGTAAAGCCGCCCTGAAACTGCGACAAGATTTTAACTATGGCTGGAAGAAAGTTGGCCTTGCGTTGAAAAAAGGCGGTTTCATTATTGAAGATCGGAATCGCAGTGAAGGGGTATATTTTCTTCGGTTTGCAGACGAACAGGGGAAAGCGAAAGGGCTTTACAAGCGCTTACGTAAAAACGCAGAGCTAGATAAAGAAGCTCTGGGTAGTGGTTTGGTGCGACTTGAAGTGCGATTTGAAGGGCGCGCGACGTATGTTTCACTTAACAGTGATTCTGGCGTAGTGCTGAGTTCAGGCCTGCAGCAGGCAGTTTTGAGTCGCGTGAAAGACAACTTGGAATAAGGCAGTTATGCGCTATGCCTCCTTGGGAAGCGGTAGTAAAGGGAATGCAACCCTAGTAGAAAGCGGCGATAGCTGCGTGATGATAGATTGCGGGTTCAATCACAAACAAACGGTATCGCGCTTACAACAAGCGGGAAAAACAGCCGAGGACATTACCGCAATTTGCCTCACCCATGAACATGGTGACCATGTAGCGGGGGCCAAACTGTTTTCAAAGCGTTATGGCACACCCGTTTATATGACCAAAGGGACTGCTGAGGCACTCAAAGATATTGCCACTCAGGTATTGATAGAGGCAGGAGAGGTGCTGTGCTTTGGTGAGATGGCGCTCACCGGTGTGGCGGTTTCTCATGATGCAAGGGAGCCTTGCCAATATGTTGTCGAAGAAAAGGGCAAACGCTTGGGCGTGTTGACCGATATTGGTTTTGCTTGCGAGGCAGTATTAAAGGCTTATCAAGGTTGTGACGCACTGATTCTTGAGGCCAACTACGATGACGCGCTGCTTGAAGAGGGCTATTACCCTGAGTCGGTGAAGGCGCGGATTGCTGGCGATGGTGGTCACCTTAGCAATGAGCAATCCCTTGGCTTATTGAAAGCATTGGGGTTTAACAAACCCCATGCCCTGTCTATTGCGCATGTGAGTGAAAAGAACAACTGTCGAGAAGCGATCATATCGCTTTTTCGACAACACTTTGGCGAAGACGTGGAGAAAATGGACTTTATTTGTCAGCAAAATGGAATGCAGTGGCGCACGCTCGCTTAAATAGAAAATGGTTTTTAGGTATTGATCTGGAGCGAAAATGAACAAATTAGAAGAGCTTTTCCGTGGTAAAGCTAAATCCGTCTATAACACTGATGAAGCAGACAGATTGATTCTGCTTTTTCGTGATGACACATCAGCGTTTGATGGAAAAAAGATCGAACAGCTCGATCGCAAGGGCATGGTGAATAACAAATTCAATGCCTTCGTCATGGAAAAACTTGAAGCAGCGGGCATTGCGACACATTTTGATTCGCTTATTTCAGACCAAGAATCGGTGGTGAAGCGCCTCGAAATGTTTCCCATTGAGTGCGTGGTCAGAAATATTACCGCAGGTAGCATCTGCCGCCGGCTCGGCGTTGAAGAAGGCAAAGACCTGAATCCGCCCACTTTTGAATTCTTCCTGAAAAACGACGATCTTGGCGACCCCATGATCAATGAGTACCACATTCAATCCTTTGGTTGGGCAGAAGCCGAGCACGTAGAAAAAATGAAACAGCTCACCTTTGAGGTGAATAACGTTCTGAAAGACTTGTTTCTTGAAGGCGACATGCTGTTAGTGGACTACAAGTTGGAGTTTGGCCTTTATAAGGGTGAGGTCATACTCGGTGATGAGTTTACACCCGATGGCTGTCGCCTGTGGGACAAAGAAACACGAAAAAAACTTGATAAAGACCGATTTCGCCAAGGCTTGGGTGGGGTTATTGAAGCCTACGAAGAAGTTGGGAAGCGCATAGGTGTAGAGTTTTAGTCTGTAT
>JAHRVS010000417.1 GCA_019090565.1 Gammaproteobacteria bacterium | reverse complement strand
TTTGCAGTAAAACCTGGGCGTCGTCAAAGAGTTGTTGGGCTTGTTCACCAATGATTTCATCCTTGAGGATTTTAGGATAGCGTCCGGCCAGCTCCCAAGAATGGAAAAAGGGCGTCCAATCGATGTAGGGGACCAGCTCTTCAAGTGAGTAGTCGTCAAAAACTTTTGTCCCCAAAAAGCTAGGTTTGGGCGGCTGGTAGTTTTTCCAATCAATGTTAACGCGATTTTTGACAGCATCGTCATAGGCGAGAAAAACTTCCTTCTTTGATCGGTTGGCACGCCGCTCCCTAGTTAACTGGTACTCTTCGCGAATTTCAGCTTTAAAATTTTCACTTTGCGTTGGGCTGAGTAGCTTGCTGGCAACCGCCACAGAGCGAGAGGCATCTAAAACGTGCACGGTGGCATTGCGCGTATAGTGTTGCTCAATCTTGATAGCTGTGTGGGCCTTAGACGTAGTGGCTCCACCAATCATAAGTGGGATCTCAAAATTCAGTCTTTCCATTTCTTTTGCTAGATGAACCATTTCATCCAAAGAGGGCGTAATTAGCCCGCTTAGCCCTATAATATCGACATTTTCTTCTTTGGCGGTTTGCAATATCTTTTCGGCGGGCACCATGACACCGAGGTCAATGACTTCATAGTTATTACAGCTCAGCACCACACCAACAATGTTTTTCCCGATATCGTGCACATCGCCCTTAACGGTTGCCATAAGGATTTTACCTTTGGCTTCGGTCTTACCCGTTTGCTGTGCTTCGATGTAGGGCAGCAGGTGAGACACGGCCTGTTTCATCACGCGGGCACTTTTTACCACCTGCGGAAGAAACATTTTCCCTTCGCCAAATAAATCGCCGACCACATTCATACCGGCCATCAGGGGGCCTTCAATCACGTCAACGGGGTTGGCGATTTGTTGCCGAGCTTCTTCGGTGTCTTCCACAATGAACTGGTTAATGCCTTTGACCAAGGCATGCTGGATGCGTTTTTCCACATCTTGCTCGCGCCAGCTTAAATCAGGGCCGGTGTCTTTTGATGGCCCTCCTTTGACCGTTTCTGCAATTTCTAACAGGCGATCGGTGGCATCATCGCGGCGATTAAGCACGACATCTTCTACCCGTTCACGCAGTTCAGGGTCAATGGTTTCATAGACCTCAAGTTGCCCTGCGTTAACAATGCCCATAGTGAGGCCGGCCTTGATGGAGTGGTAAAGGAAGACAGCATGAATGGCTTCGCGCACGGGGTTATTGCCGCGAAATGAAAAGGAAACATTACTGACGCCGCCCGAGGTGAGGGCGAAAGGCAGCTCGTTTTGAATAAATCGGCAGGCATCGATAAAGTCGATGGCGTAGTTATTATGTTCCTCGATACCGGTGGCAATGGCGAAAATATTGGGGTCAAAAATAATGTCTTCGGGAGGAAAGCCCACCTTGTTGACCAGCACCTCATACGAGCGCCTGCAAATTTCAACCTTTCGTTCAGCGGTATCTGCTTGGCCGCGTTCATCAAAGGCCATTACGATAATTGCAGCGCCATATTGCATGCACAGTGAGGCGTGGTGGATGAAGCTTTCTTCGCCTTCTTTTAAGCTGATGGAGTTAACGATGCTTTTGCCTTGTACGCACTTTAAGCCCGCTTCGATGACTTCCCACTTAGACGAGTCGATCATGATGGGTACGCGGCTGATATCAGGTTCAGAGGCGATAAGCATCAGGTACTCAACCATGGCCTCTTTGGAGTCGAGCATGCCCTCATCCATGTTGATATCAATAACCTGTGCGCCGGCATCCACTTGTTGCCGGGCAACTTCTAAGGCCGTGTCGTAATCACCTTCGAGAACGAGGCGGGCAAAGCGGGCTGAGCCAGTGACATTGGTACGCTCCCCGATGTTTACGAACAATGAGTCACTGTTGATGGTAAGTGGCTCTAAACCACTTAAGTGCAGCATGGGGGTAGGGCTTGGCACTTTTCGAGGGGCCATGCCATCCAGTGCATCGACGATGGCTTTGATAAAGGCCGGGCTGGTGCCGCAGCAGCCGCCAATGATATTCAAGAAGCCACTGTCAGCGAACTCGCGTAATAACGCAGCCATTTCTTCAGGTGTTTGGTCGTACTCTCCCATCTCATTGGGCAAGCCTGCGTTGGGGTGTGCGCTAACGTGGGTGTTGGCCAAAACAGATAAATCGGAAATATGAGGGCGAAGTTCCGCTGCCCCTAAGGCGCAATTAAGGCCAATTGATATGGGTTTGGCATGGGCCACGGAGCGCCAGAAGGCCTCAGTGGTTTGACCTGATAAGGTGCGACCGCTGGCATCGGTAATGGTGCCAGAAATCATAATCGGCAGGCTTAAACCCATGTGCTTATAGGTGTTCTGGACGGCAAAAATGGCTGCTTTTGCATTTAAGGTATCGAACACGGTTTCTATCAGGATGATGTCAGAACCACCGTCAATGAGTGCCTTGGTGGCTTCTTCGTATGTGGTGACTAGCTCATCGAAAGAGACATTGCGAAACCCGGGTCGGTTTACATCGGGAGAAAGCGTTGCCGTGCGGCTAGTGGGGCCGAGCACGCCTGCGACAAAACGAGGCTTGTCTGGTGTCAGGGCTGTGTATTTGTCGGCAGCTTTGCGCGCGGCCTGAGCCGAATGGTAGTTGATCTCGTAGACGATGCTCTCCATTTCGTAATCGGCTTGAGAAATGGTGGTCGCATTGAAGGTGTTGGTTTCAAGAATGTCCGAGCCGGCTTCGAGGTAGGCCTCATGGATATCCTGAATAATGCCCGGTTGAGTGATTGACAGCAGGTCGTTGTTGCCTTTGACATCGCACGGGTGTTCGATAAAGCGTTGTCCTCGATAATCGGCTTCTTCGAGCTTGTAGCCCTGTATCATCGTCCCCATGGCACCATCAAGAAAAAGTATGCGCTTTTGGAGGGCAAGGTTCAGGGCATTAATGCGATCAGATCTATTCATTATTATCAGGGCCTACTAGTATCAAAGCAAATTCGTTAAAAATGTCCATTCTAACAAAATAGCATGCAAATGTTGCGAGGAAGTGATTTTCCCCGTTAAAGGGGTATAATGCAAAAATACTTGACTAATTTAGGTGGATATAGGAATGACGGACGTACCCTCTAGTAGTAGTTCTATAGATAGTTCTGGAAGTAACTCGGTGATAGTGGATATCACTGACTCTGCGCAGACCTACCTTGCCGAGCTTTTAGTAAATCAAAATATTGAGGGAATCGGCGCGCGTATTTTCGTAGAAAAACCCGGCACACCCATGGCTGAGTGTTGCATGGCATACTGCGCGCCAGACGAAGTGGTTCCTACCGATGTTCAAATTCCTTGTAATGGCTTTACTGCATTTATTGAAGTAGAAAGTGTGCCGTATCTTGAAGATGCTGTTATCGACTACTCGAAAGACCGCATGGGCGGCCAGCTTACCTTCAAAGCACCTCACTCTCGTGTGCCAAAATTAGGCCCCAACCCATCGAAGGAGCAATTGATTAACCACGTTCTCCATGCGGAGGTGAATCCTTCTCTAGCCTCCCATGGAGGGAATGTGGTTCTTGTTGAGCTGGTCGATGATGGCGCAACGGCTGTGTTGCAATTTGGTGGTGGTTGTCAGGGCTGCTCAGCGGTAAATGTAACGTTAAAGGACGGTGTAGAAAAAACCCTACTTGAGCAAGTGCCTGGTTTAAAGCGTGTCGTGGATGAAACCGATCATTCGCAGACAGAGAACGCCTACTACAGTTGATAAATTCAACCAATTTATAATAGGCCGTTGAAAACAGCTACTGTCAACGGCACCGAAAAGTCTGTTCGAGAGTTTTTAAAAGGTTAGACACCTTATCAATGGATTCTTGGTATTCCTCTTTTAGTGTGGAGTCCGCAATAATTCCTCCGCCTCCCCAGCAATAGATATTGCTTTCCTCTTCTTCGTTTTCTGGTTTCTCGCATAAGAGCGTACGAATGGTGATATTGGAGTCTAATTTCCCGTTAAAACTAAAATAAGCGATGCTGCCGCAATAAATGTTGCGTTTGCAGTCTTCGAGTTCATCGATAATTTCCATTGCTCGCTTTTTGGGCGCGCCAGTTATTGAGCCGCCGGGAAAACTATCACGAAATAGATCGACGGGGTGGCTTTTTTCAGCAAGAGTAGCCGTAATGGTACTGACAAGGTGGTGCACATTTGCGTAGCTTTCTAACTGACAAAGAAGTGGAACGTTCACACTCCCGATCATCGCATTTCGACCGATATCGTTGCGCAGTAAATCGACAATCATGGTGTTTTCTGCGCGATCTTTTTTGCTTTGAATAAGTTCAGATTGTTGCAGTGCATCTTCTTGAGGGTTTGGTTTTCGTGCTCGGGTTCCTTTTATGGGTTTACTGGTAATATTACCATTGTTGTGCTGTATGAACTGTTCAGGGGAATGACTAAGTACCACGCTCTGCGGTCTATTTACATAGGCTGAAAAAGGAGCGGGGCTAATTTGGCGAAGTTTTTTATATGCGAACCAGGGGTCACCGGCATAACGTGCGTCGAAGCGTTGGGTGTAATTAATTTGGTAGCAGTCCCCGCTAAGAATAAACTCTTGAATGGAGGAGAAGTTTTTGCGATAGCTCTCTGGTGTTAAATGCCGTTTAAATGTGTGGTTTAATTTGAAAGAGTCAGGGGCTCTTACTTGTCTGGCCGCTTTAATAAGCCGTTGAAATCTTTCAGTGGTATGTTCACCCAGAGAATAGGCAGTACAGCTTTTATTTCGGTGATCAACAATAATAAAAACATCGTAGAACCCGGCATTCATCAGTGCACTGTCGGAACCTTGCATGTCTTCACTTAAACACGAATGGGTTAACTCATAATTTATTGCTGCAATGGCGCCTCCGCTAAAGGGCAGGTCAGCCAGTTCTTGGCATTGGTTTTTTATACTTTCTTTAATGAGCAGAGACTTAAGAATATCAAAGGGAGCTTGTCGGCTACATGTTACTTCCGATAGCGAGGTTATGACAGAATATTGGAGAAAAGAATCTAGCTGCAAATAAGGCAGGGCGGCCAATATATCGTAGCGGCCCTGCTTGCTGTGTTGTGCGCAACTATCAAGGAATACAGCGCCAGGCAGGAGATGGATATTCTCAAAAAGAAGCGCGCTATCTGAATGATAAGGTAGGTTTAGC
>JAHRVS010000024.1 GCA_019090565.1 Gammaproteobacteria bacterium | reverse complement strand
CCCATTGTAAGAAAAAAAGGCGATGACACTTGCACGGGCTGCCATGGACGAAACGGCAGCAACGAAAGTAAAGAACGTCAATGTACGATATGCCACAATAAAAACGAACTTCCTCAAACTCCGGAGTTAGAAGGGGTTCACGCGCACACTTTTACCGTAGGTGATCAGTCATCACTAAACGATGCGCAATGCGTAAGTTGCCATGTTGCATCCGATATGAATGGCGAGTTTGAGTTAAATCGCGACCTCACAGGGTTCCCTGATAAAACACAAAGCCTATCACCCTACAACACAATTTCTGATTTTTGTTTGCGCTGCCACAACCGTGACCACCAACAAAATGGCTTTGAAATCAATACTAGCCGCTTTGATGACCCACTGGTGGCAGTGGAAGATGCTTTTCACTTTATCGACCAACATGGTTTAGTCGAAGGTAGTGGCACACGGGTTTATGCTGGCCTGCGCCAAAACTATAGCTACCCCAGTGTTGTCGCATGCACCGATTGCCACGCCATGCACGGAACCAATAATAACAAGCTAATTATCGATGGCTCTCACAAAGGCGTGACGCAACTAGAAGAATCACTTCGTAAACCTGGGCATTCTGTCTCCGTTAATGACGGGGATTACTCTCAACTGTGTGTATTGTGCCATCAAATGGAAACAATTCTTGATGATGGCGCACTGGATACAGGAAATGGTTTGGCGGGCGTGCATGCAGTAGGCAGTGACTGCCGTAGCTGCCATACCCACGGTGAAGCAGTACAGGCAGGCTTATGAATAAACGCCTGTGCTACCTCCTTATTCTTTTTATTCCTTTGTTTGTTAAAGCGGAGCAGAAAAAGGAAGTTGATCTCCCACCGCTGCACCATGTTGTAAAGGTGCGCCCTTCATCATCAATACAAGTGCCAAAGCATTACCCCCTTAATGACAAAAAGGAAATCGACTGCCAGACCTGCCACGGCATTGATGACATTGAAGAAACGCCTTGGAAAGATGTAGACAAAAATGCACCCGATTTTTTCCGCGATGGCCCCTATTCACAACTCACTGATTTTTGTTACGGCTGCCATCAAAAAAAATCCTACGAACGTCCGAATATTCACCAGCTGCTCGATGAAAACGGAAAATACAAAGAGGAAGATTGTGAATATTGCCACGACAAGGCCCCTGACCCAGAAGATCAACTCAATACCTCCGAGTTAACGTTTCGTCTACCCCCAGAAATACTTTGCTTTGGCTGTCACCTTAAAACGCCGCATTTAAATGCCCTGAATCATCAGGTGAAGCCAGATAACGAGATGCGCAAGACTATGCGTGAAGCAGAAAAAAGGCTGAACATTATCTTGCCACTGGATAAAGATGAAAAAATAATGTGTGTCACCTGTCACTCACCACACCAAATAGGCCTTATCGATCAAAATAGGCCCGCAGGGAATCAAGTGGCAGACACCGATTTAGACGAAGGCATTACGTATATTGAGCACCCCTGGAATCAGGTTTTTCAGTCAGACAAAGAAACGCGCCTTAAGCAACTCGCCAAGAGCGGAAATGAAGTGCACACATTAAGCTACCAACGCATCAAGACAGAAGTCTTACTTCGTGCATCGGCACGCGACGGCACCTTGTGCCAAAGCTGTCATAGATTTGAGAGATAACTATTATGAGAATAATTGAAGGATTTAAGTCCATCCCCCCGGGGCAGCTATTACGATATGAAATAATCATTCTATCCTGCACATTATTTTTTTCCCCATTTTTATTTCTGCCCAGCCTCGTGGATAATCCGGATTTATGCGGCAAGGTCTGTATTCGGCGTTTTTATCTCTATTTCCCAGGCATGAGCACGGCTGATTTCGCCAGTAATGTGCAAGTCTCGTCTATTGGTGTTTATGTTTTATCCCTAATACTCATTACCACCTTTTTCTTTGGTCGATTATGGTGTGGTTATATCTGTCCAGTTGGCGGGCTCCCAGAAGTAGTAAGCCGCACCTTCAGCGACAAGTGGAAAATTGAGTACCGCGGGCTGCCTCAGGTTCCTATTCGATACGGGTATTTTTCTTCCTATGTATTTTTAATGCCCATGTTTGGCATCAGCGCCTGCACCCTGTGCAATTTTATCACTATACCTCGCATTTTTGATGTCATGAGTGGCAACCCAAAAGGGCTGGCTTTTGCACTGTCTGCGGTCGGCTTGGTAAACTTATCCCTACTCTTTCTGCTAGGGTTTTTTGCAACAAAGGGGCGCGCATACTGCCAGTTTCTTTGCCCTATAGGCGCGATGGATGGCCTCGTCAATCGACTAGGGGCCAAATTAAGGTTTACACGCCGCATACGCGTTGAACGTGACCGGTGCACGGGTTGCAACGTTTGCGCTCGAAACTGCATGACAGGCGCGATTAAAATGGAAAACCGTATCGCAGTGGTGGATCAACTGTCTTGCATGTCCTGCAACGAATGCGTAGATGTGTGCGACTGGAATGCCATCGAATGGCGTACCGCACACCTCGAAGAAGATCCCAAACGAAAAAAGAAAGGGGTAGAATACTTCCCACCACGGGAGTGGGAGGCGGTACGCATGCCTGTAGACACGCCGCCCAGCAAAAAAGAAAACCTAAAACTACATTGGCAAAAACTAGCGTTATGCGGCTTTTTTGTAATGGCGCTGGTATTCGTGGGCTTTACCCAACCCGATGGTGAACGCAAAGGCTCAGCCACGCCGAGCGCCGCTGTCACAAACAATTCAATTCCGTTAATTGCTAAAGATTAAGAGGTAGGTAGTGCAAGCACGTTTTCTATTTATACTCCTATGCAATATTTTATGCCTGAGCGGGTTCTCACTACCTGCACACGGCATTGAGCGTCAGCCCGACCCCGATGGGTGCTTTTCTTGCCACGCCTTAGAGGGGCTCGATTACTTTGATACAACGGGTGTTTTACGCACCGCCTCCATTAACAAACAACATTATTACAGTTCATTGCATGGCAGTGTGCCATGCAATGATTGCCACCGAAAAATAGAACATTATCCCCATAAAGTAGAAAATGGAGAGGTTGATTGCGGCGAGTCCTGCCATGTGGAAGAACCTTCCCAAGGTGAACCCTATAGCCACCAATATGTCGTAAAAGAATACAAAGACTCCGTGCATGGCAAAGGTTGGAGTAAAGGCCTCACTGGAGGGAACCGCCTAGAAGAAACCAATCACCAGCAAGACCCGTCATGTCGCCAATGCCATTCCAACGATTTGTACATTGACCCCAGCCAATTACCCAAGTTCATGAAAGACTTCGACCATGTTGACGGTGAATGTGGCAGCTGCCATCAAGGAGAAGTCTGGCTAGGACAGTTCGGCGGCCATATATTACGCCGATTTACCGGTTCTCGTTGGAATAAGCATGAACATAATAAAATGTGCAACACTTGTCACGCTGACCATGCGCGCATGACTGAAGTGGTGCGGGACACTCCCAACAAAGATAAAGAAATTAAAGAAAAAGCCGATGCGCGATTTATTTTAAGCAGAGATAGCTATGCAACAACTCTTCACGCCCGACTTTTGGAAACCAATGTAATGGAGGGCGCATCTTGCCTCGATTGCCACGCCACCGACGGGTTTCGCCACGGCATACTACCGGATGAAAATACAGAGTCCAGCACCCACACTGACCAACTCGCCGACACTTGCGCACAAAGTGCCTGCCATGCCTATGCCACTCATCCACTAAACAAACCTTTCGTGAAAACCGATCTTCATGATTTGGATATGGTATCCGTCAACAATGACCTCGTTCCTAGAGATTGGTCTCGCCTAGAGTCTGGCTGGGTAAAGGCATTTATCGCACTCTTGCCCATTATTATCATTCTCGGCGGCGCGAGTCTTTGGTCACGGTATTTTGGTGAAAAGAAAAAAGGTCTCGTCTTTTCTGAAATTGGTGGAGATGCCTTTCAAGAAAACATAATTGGTCGAAAACCGAAGAAAAAAAAGGCTAAAAAGAAAACCTCAAAGGTTAAGCCAGCACCAACACCAACACCAACACCAAAGTCTAAACCTGATATACCCCCTGAACCAACAGAACAAACAGAACCGACGCCAACACAAAGCGTCTCAGCCATACATAAGGGGGATGAAGATGAAAAATAAACGCCGTTCACCCCGAGCGCTATTCACCCTGCTCCTAAGTTTGGGTTTAGTACTTCCAATCAAGCCATTACTGGCCGCATCGCTTTACCAAGATGCCGTTGAGCAAGCACAAGTTAGCGACAAAGTGCTGGCACAATCATTAAAACAAATTAAAGAGCATAAAGAATTCTTGTCCCCAGACCCTTTATCTGTTCCCCCCTTTCACAAACGCGCCTCGTTGCCAAAAGTCAAAACCAAAGGGTTTTGTACCACCTGCCATCTTGCCCT
>JAHRVS010000416.1 GCA_019090565.1 Gammaproteobacteria bacterium | reverse complement strand
GGTTGTATTGTTGGCGCTCAACAACGATGGGGTCTTTGGTGTTTAGCTGTGTTGTTAAAATGGGCATAGGGCCACCTGTTAAGCTGTTTCGATAAACAATTCTCGACCAATTAACATGCGGCGAATTTCTGAGGTGCCCGCGCCAATTTCATACAGCTTGGCATCACGCAATAAGCGCCCGGCTGGGTAGTCATTGGTATAACCATTGCCACCCAAGCACTGAATGGCTTGCAGGGCCATTTGAGTGGCCTGTTCTGCGGTGTAAAGAATAACACCCGCTGCATCTTTACGGGCTGTTTCTCCCCGATCGCAAGCCTGCGCTACGGCATACAGGTAGGCGCGAGCGCAGCTGAGTTGGGTATACATATCAGCGAGTTTCCCCTGCATAAGCTGGAACTCACCAATCGACTGGCCAAATTGCTTGCGTTCATGCACGTAGGGGATGACTAAATCTAAGCAAGATTGCATGATGCCAAGGGGGCCACCAGAAAGCACTACGCGTTCGTAGTCGAGGCCGCTCATCAGCACCTGCACCCCTTTGCCAGCCTCACCCAGCACATTCTCTGCAGGCACTTCGCAATCTTCAAAAATAAGCGGGCAGGTGTTAGAGCCACGCATGCCCAGCTTGTCGAGCTTTTTTCCGCGACTGAAACCGGGGGTGTCTCGCTCTATGATAAAGGCTGTAATAGCAGTTTTGTTTTGCGCGCTGACGGTTTTTGCATAGACCACATACACTGACGCCTCTGGGCCATTAGTGATCCACATCTTGCTGCCATTGAGGGTGTAACGGTTACCCTTTAACTCAGCCTTGAGCTTCATGCTAACGATATCTGAACCTGCACTGGGTTCACTCATGGCCAATGCGCCCACGTGTTCCCCGCTAACTAATTTTGGAAGGTATTTGGTCTTCTGTGCATTAGAGCCATTGCGGAATATTTGATTAACACACAAATTTGAGTGAGCGCCATAGCTTAGGGCTACTGATGCTGATGCGCGGCTGAGTTCTTCCATGACAATCGTATGTGCAAGGTAGTTTAAGCCACTGCCGCCATATTCCGGATCGACAGTGATACCCAGCAACCCAAGATCGCCCATTTTCTTCCATAAAGGAGCAGGGAATTCATTGTCTTGATCAATCTCAGCGGCAATAGGTGCGATTTCATTTTCGGCGAATTTCTGTACATTGCTGCGCAATAAATCTATGTCGTCACCAAAGTTAAATTGCAGCGAAGGCGTATCGGCAGGCATGGTCAAAACTCCTTATTGGTTTGAAGCAGATTTCTATAGGCGCCGGTAAAGAGGCAGTAAAAGGTTGCTTAGGGGCCTATGAATGATCCATTACAAATGTTTACGTATCTTCCTCCTTTAAATCTATGCAATAAACGCTGTGTATACAAATAACTAAGCCTCTAAAAATCATATTTTGACAGTCAACGAAAGCGTTTTGAGGATGAGTAAGGCGACAGATGCATGGACTCCTCTATACTTTTAGGAGGTGACTCAAAAATACAGCGTACGTTTGAGCCGGCTTCACGGGTTCTCTGTGATGGCAACGACGCCCTCTCAGGGCTTAATAAGGAAGATGGAATGGTTACAGCAAACCCAATGGGAGCGAAGAACCGCAAGGTTTTAAAGCTTATTGATCATGATGCAATGAAAGCATCAATGGTGGAGATATTGGGTTATATCGTGGTGGCTGCGTGGATACTTTCTCCAGGTGGATTTTATGAACGTAGTCCCGTAGTCGCAATTGTGATTGGCGCGATTATTATTCTCACCGCCTTGGTACGGATTAGCTTGAATTTGATGTTCGACACTATGTATGGGGGAGGCCCATTAAGGTGGCGGCGATTATTTTTTTTCTTGAGCTGCTTTCAAGCGGCAGGGTGGAGCGCGTTTTCAGTTTTTCTGTTTTATTATGAAGGTTTGTCAATTAATCTCTTTTCGGCCTGGCTCTTGACCTTAGGTATTTGCAGCGCAACCATTATCCATACAGCCGCATATCTCTACATTAACCGCATATTAGTTTCATTGTTTTTATTGCCAACCGTACTGGCTTTGGTGGCGAGTTTGGAGCCGACGAACCTGTTCATGGCGATGGGCATCTTGGTTTTTTATATGTTTTTGATTCGTCATGCAGCCTACCTATTTGCAACTTTTTGGGCGCATGAAAACAATCAAAGACAGTTGCGAAAGAAAATTATAGACCTTGAAAAGGCGCACACTAAAGAAGATGAATCGGTCGTGGTGAAGCAGCAATTTTTGCAGACCATTACCCATGAAATCCGAACGCCGATGAATAATATTTTGGGCATGTTATCCATGTTAGAGGATTCAGAGCTCTCCATTCCACAGAGAGAATACCAGTCGGTGGCTACCAGCGCCTCTGAGTCACTACTGGATTTAATCGATGATATTCTTGATTTCTCAAAAATATCATCGGGAACAATATTTCTTGAAATACACTTTTTTAATGTCCGCCATGTAATTCGGGAGTGTGTTGAAATGTTGGGCCCTGTGGCCCATGAAAAAGGCTTGGAACTGAGTTACGTGTGTGAGCCACATATTCCCTTAAGAGTAAAAGGCGATTCAAAGAGACTAAAACAAATTCTCGTTAACCTTGTTTCTAATGCGATTAAGTACTCCCTAGAAGGAGAGGTGATCATTGAGGTCTTTATGACTTTTCCTGAGCCTGGACAGGGGATCTTAAGGGTGCATGTGCGTGATGATGGCCCAGGTTTAGCGCTTGATCGTCAAGAACAAGTATTTGAGGCCTTTAATCGGCTGGAGGAAAATAACGACATTAACGGAACGGGCCTAGGGCTTGCCGTGAGCAGGGGGCTCGTCGGCAGCATGGGTGGTGAGATCGGTGTTTATAGCAGAGAGGGGCGAGGCAGTACATTTTGGTTTACCTTGCCCATGAAAATATCGACGCAACAAAAAGAAAGCCTAGGGGCTCATCCTAGCATGGAGGGCAAGCGTGTTCTTTTGGTGGGTGCCACGAAGGGGATGGCTCGCTTTTTCCAGGTAGAGTTAAAGGAGTGGGGCATTGAAATGGACGTGATCGCTGACGATATGGGGCCGCTTGAGCTTGACGAACAAGGTCTTCAGCAGAATGGTCTCGATGAGGGTGATACCCCTGCACTTGCTACCTATGCACTGATTATTTTTAATATGAAATTTGGTACAAAAAGCATGCGTTGCCTGACTTTGTCTGAACAGTTTAGTGGTCATGAGCGTTATCATGACGCGCCGCAAATCATTCTGACTTCATTGGCTCAGCGAGGCATGGTTGAAACAGTAGAATATGGGAGTAAGAGTCAGAACGTGTCTTTTCAGACCAAGCCGGTTTTTAGAAAGAGCCTGTATGAAGGCATTTTATCTGCGTGGAATATTGAACTCGAAAAGCCCGCCTCGGTGGCGAAGTTTCCGGAGAAACAACTCACAGAGACTGGTTACGCAATTCTATTGGTTGAAGATAATAACGTGAACC